>NZ_AXDV01000044.1 GCF_000784355.1 Methanolacinia paynteri
ACCTTTATATGTTGCAACTGATAACATTGTAAGGCTGAAGTGGTGTGTAAGAAAAGGGCTCTGAGAGCTCTTTTCGAGAAACGCGACCACTAGATAGCTTTAACGGATAACAGAGTATCGAACAAAAATGTTCGTTCTGTTGCCTTACGGAAACAAGAAAGACATGGTTTATATGCCATGAACTCTAATATTGTTTCCGCGATTGTTTGATGGGGAGCCGAGATGTGCGCGAGTGGGCGCATCGGTTCTGACGTTGGCACAAGTGATGCGGAAATCTGTTTAATAACCGCTAATCTCCTTTAATAAGTTACATAACCGATAGTGTGCTTAGTACTGAAAAAAATAAATTCTGGTTGATCCTGCCAGAGGTCACTGCTATCGGGGTTCGATTAAGCCATGCGAGTCGAGAGGGTTCAGACCCTCGGCGGACTGCTCAGTAACACGTGGATAACCTGCCCTAAGGTGGAGGATAACCCCGGGAAACTGGGGATAATACTCCATAGGCTAGGGATACTGGAATGTTTCCTAGCTCAAAGTTCCGGCGCCTTAGGATGGATCTGCGGCCGATTAGGTAGTTGTTGGGGTAACGGCCCAACAAGCCTGTAATCGGTACGGGTTGTGGGAGCAAGAGCCCGGAGATGGAATCTGAGACACGATTCCAGGCCCTACGGGGCGCAGCAGGCGCGAAAACTTTACAATGCAGGGAACTGTGATAAGGGAACCCCGAGTGCTCGTACACGCGAGCTGTCCAGGTGTGCAAAAAGCATCTGAAGAAAGGGCCGGGCAAGACCGGTGCCAGCCGCCGCGGTAATACCGGCGGCTCGAGTGGTGACCACTATTATTGGGCTTAAAGCGTTCGTAGCTGGACTCTTAAGTCTCTTGGGAAATCCGCCGGCTCAACCGGCGGGCGTCCAAGAGATACTGAGTGTCTAGGAACCGGAAGAGGTAAGAGGTACTTCGGGGGTAGGAGTGAAATCCTGTAATCCTCGAGGGACCACCGATGGCGAAGGCATCTTACCAGGACGGCTTCGACAGTGAGGAACGAAAGCTGGGGGAGCGAACCGGATTAGATACCCGGGTAGTCCCAGCCGTAAACGATGCGCGTTAGGTGTACTGGTGACCACGAGTCACCTGGGTGCCGAAGGGAAACCGTGAAACGTGCCGCCTGGGAAGTACGGTCGCAAGGCTGAAACTTAAAGGAATTGGCGGGGGAGCACCACAACGGGTGGAGCCTGCGGTTTAATTGGACTCAACGCCGGGAAGCTCACCGGATAGGACAGCGGAATGATAACCGGGCTGAAGACTCTGTTTGACCAGCTGAGAGGAGGTGCATGGCCGTCGTCAGTTCGTACTGTGAAGCATCCTGTTTAGTCAGGCAACGAGCGAGACCCACGCCAACAGTTGCCAGCATGTTCTCCGGAATGATGGGGACACTGTTGGGACCGCCTCTGCTAAAGGGGAGGAAGGAATGGGCAACGGTAGGTCAGCATGCCCCGAATTATCCGGGCTACACGCGGGCTACAATGGTCGGGACAATGAGCAACGACACTGAGAAGTGTAGTCAATCTCCTAAACCCGTCCCAAGTTCGGATTGTGGGCTGTAACTCGCCCACATGAAGCTGGAATCCGTAGTAATCGCGTTTCAAAATAGCGCGGTGAATGCGTCCCTGCTCCTTGCACACACCGCCCGTCAAACCACCCGAGTGAGGTTTGGATGAGGCTGTGGTTTTTGCCGCAGTCGAATCTAGGTTTCGCAAGGGGGGTTAAGTCGTAACAAGGTAGCCGTAGGGGAATCTGCGGCTGGATCACCTCCTAACGAAATAAGGGTTTAAGTAAGCGGTTGTTAAACAGACTGTAAAATCACTTGTGTCAGCAAGCAATAATCGAGGCGGGCTTATAGCTCAGCTGGAAGAGCGCGGCCTTTGCAAGGCCGAGGCCGGGGGTTCAAATCCCCCTGAGTCCATCCGTTGAAGAACAACGGTTTTCGATGCACCCGGAGATGCGAGTCACCGGGGAAGGGCTGAGAGTCATGGCGACGCGTGACCCTTTGAAGCCGTGTATAGGTGTGCACAAAGGACGTTAAATGGATTTTAGCGGTTAAGCCGATATAATGCTGAATTACGTTCTGCCTGTCAGTGAATGGCTCGGTTCGAGTGCCGATGAAGGGCGTGCCAAGCTGCGATAAGCTCCGGGAAGACGCAAGGATTCTATGATCCGGAGATACCCTAATGGGACATCCTGTAGTCTTTGACTACGATTGGTAACAATCGGTAACCCCCCGAATTGAAACATCTCAGTAGGGGGAGGAAGAGAAATCAAACGAGATGTCGTAAGTAAAGGCGATCGAAAGCGACAGAGTTCAAACTGAATCCCAGCAATGGGAGATGTGGTGTTATAGGCCCACTGTTCGCACATGATTTGAAATGGAATTTGTTCTGGAACGTCAAACCACAGAGGGTGACAGTCCCGTACATGTAAGAATCCTGTGTATATGTGGAGTCCTGAGTAGCGCGGGTTGGCATTCTCGCGTGAATTTGGGGGTCATCAACCTCCAAAACTAAATACTCCTCGAAACCGATAGCGCATTAGTAGCGTGAGCGAAAGCTGAAAAGTAACCCTGGAAAGGTGGTGAATAAGTGCCTGAAACTGGCAGGCGATGGTGTGTTATGGCGTGAAAGGATCTTTGCATCGAAAGAATCAGTCGCGAGGCTGTAGTATGGGATGCATTGCCAGCGTCATAACTTACGTTTTGAAGAACGGGCCAGAGAGTTTACTCTTTCGGCGAGGTTAACCTGTTATGGGAAGCCGAAGCGAAAGCGACAAGTCCGTAAGTTTTCTATGGGACGACGTATTAAAAGTGCGTGGAGTCGGAAGGGTAAGACCCGAAGCCCAGTGATCTATGCGTGGGCAGGCTGAAGGGTGACGAAAGTTGCGTGGAGGGCCGAAACGGTTTTGATATGCAAATCATTCGTATGACCTGCGTATAGGGGTGAAAGGCCAATCGAACTGGGCATCCGCTGGTTCCTCTCGAAACATGCCGTAGCATGACCTGAGTGGAGATAGATAGTGAGGTAGAGCACTGATTGTGGGAGTTGGGGGAGAAATCCCTCACCCTGCTGTCAAACTCCAAATTCCCTATCGTCGTAGAAGCTCGGAAGTCCGCACTGCGGGGTAAGCTTGTAGTGCGTAAGGGAGACAACCCAGCCCGTGGTTAATGTCCCTCAGTGTAGGTTAAGTGTAAACACTAAATGAGGTCCTAGGTCAAAGACAACTGGAAGGTGAGCTTAGAAGCAGCTATCCTTTAAAAAGTGCGTAACAGCTTACCAGTCGAGATTTAGGGCGCAGAAAATGGACGGGGCTAAAACCTACCACAGATACCACGGACCATACTATGTATGATGGCGTAGAGAGGCGTTCTGCATGGGCGGAAGCAGGGATGTAAGTTCCTGTGGACCGTGTAGAAATGAGAATTCTGGCATTAGTAGAAGCATTAGTTAGGTGAGAATCCTAACCGCCGCAGGGGCTAGGTTTCCTCGACAATGTTCGTCAGTCGAGGGTTAGTCGGTCCTAAGTTATACCGTAACTCGAGTATAGCGAAAGGGAAACAGGTTAATATTCCTGTACCATCTGTCAATAATCCTGACGCTTCGGGATATGCCTTGCAGGGTAGTCGCCCTGTTTAAGCGTATAAGCCTTTGGAGAACCGTAATGGTGAGAATTAGGTGAAATCGTGATGAGTAATTAAGGCGCATTCCTGGAGCCCGTGAAAAGGGGACAAGATGACCGTACCGAGATCTGACACAGGTGCCCCTAGCTGAGTAGGCTAAGGCGTGTCGGTTTAATTGTGTTTAGGGAACTCGGCAAAATAGCCCCGTAACTTTGGAATAAGGGGTGCCTGCCCAGCGATTGGGCAGGTCGCAGTGACCAGGGGACTCCGACTGTCTAATAACAACATAGCAGACTGCAACTCGGAAACGACTAGTATAGTCTGTGATTCCTGCCCAGTGCAGGTATCTGAACACCGGGTACAACCGGACGAAGGACCTGTAAACGGCGGGGGTAACTATGACCCTCTTAAGGTAGCGTAGTACCTTGTCGCTTAATTGGCGACTTGCATGAATGGATTAACGAGAGTCCTACTGTCCCAAACACAAGTCCGTTGAACATTTTATCCTAGTGCAGAGGCTAGGGACTCCATATGGGAAGTGAAGACCCCGTGGAGCTTTACTGCAGCCTGTCGTTGTGTTACGGTATTCCTTGCGCAGAGTAGATGGGAGATGTCGATCCGTTCCTCGTGGGGAACGGGGAGTCGCAATCTGAGACACCATCCTAGGTTTATTGTAACACTAACTCGCTTAGAGGACACCGGTAGGTAGGCAGTTTGGGTGGGGCGCCACACCCTCGAAAAGGTATCAAGGGTGCCCCAAGGTCAACTCATGTGAGTCAGAAACTCACAGGAGAGTGTCAAGAGCAAAAGTTGGCCTGACGCTGACACGAACAGTAAGTGTCTGCGAGAGGAAACTCGGGTCTAACGAACCAATGAGCGCTTTTGATGAGTGCCATTGACGACAGAAAAGCTACCCCGGGGATAACAGAGTCGTCGCCGGCAAGAGCACATATCGACCCGGCGGCTTGCTACCTCGATGTCGGTTCTTTCCATCCTGGCTGTGCAGCAGCAGCCAAGGGTGAGGTTGTTCGCCTATTAAAGGGGATCGTGAGCTGGGTTTAGACCGTCGTGAGACAGGTCGGTTACTATCTATATGGAGTGTTGGGAGTCTGAAGGTAAGACGGAAATAGTACGAGAGGAACTTTCCGTCGGCGCCACTGGTAGACCGGTTGTCCGACAGGGCAATGCCGGGTGGCTACGCGCTACGGGATAAAAGCTGAAAGCATCTAAGCTTGAAGCCTGACCTGAAAAGAGACTCCGTTATAGGGCACGAGTAAAAGACTCGTTTGATAGACTTGGGATGTACGCACGAAGGCAACGACGTGTTCAGTCCACAAGCACTAACGCCCGATAATTCAGCAATTGGCTAATACCGCTGAAATCCAGACGAAATCCTT
>NZ_AXDV01000045.1 GCF_000784355.1 Methanolacinia paynteri
AGGATCGAAAAACTGGAAAAGCTCGGTCTCGCCGAGAAGAAAGGTTCGGGTTCACATACATATTATACAATAAAGAAGTAAATGGTCAATCCCTCGCGGAGCATGCCCGGCCGGTATAAAAAAAGAGAATAAAGTTCCTGTTGATCTGTTCGAGAGAAACTTTCTGCTCTTTTTTCAGCTCCACAAGATCCGTTATATCCGAATAGATCGCAGCAAATGTCCCTTTCTTAGGGCTGTAGATATATATGCTGTGATACTGTTTCAGGGCGGGATTATAATCGACGAAACTGTCGTCTCCCCCGTTGAGTGCAATATTGCCGAATCTCTCAATAATGGTTTTTCTCCCCCCGGGAAAATATTCAAGATATCTTTTTCCAATGATCTCCGAAGATTTGATCCCGGTCATCTTCTCGAATGCCGGATTTACCCTTAGATACCTGAAATCAGAAGGATTACCGTTTTCATCGGTGATTACCTCATGATATGCGAATGCATTCGTCATCGTTTTGAAGAGCTCCAGGTACTGCCTCTCACTCTCCTTAAGTGCGTCTTCGGTCTTTTTCTTCTCCGTAATATCAAGAATGGATTCGACCGCACCCTTAATCTTCCCGGAGCTGTCGAAGACGGGGTAGCCTGAAATCTCGACCCACCTGCCGCTCGATTTCTGCTTCTCCTCGGTAATGGAGGTTCCGGATTTTATGACTTTTTTTATTGTGCACTCGTCGCAGAAATCTTCTCCCAGGCCCCAGAAAGAATAGCATTTTTTTCCGATCAGGTCTTCGAGCTTTTTCCCGGGGGCTGCGACGGGCTTGTCGTTTATCCACCTGACCGACAGGTCGGTATCGTAGTATATGACATTTTCGTGAACTGCATTTATTATCGCGGTTTTCTCATTCTCGTAGTCCGCCAGGACGGCATTTTCATTCTTTTCTTCCGGAACCGGGCGGGAGTAGATACCGATTACCGACATGCCATTATAACTGATGAATCCGGCTTCCGATTGGACATCGTAAAAAGTATTATCGGCTCTTTTGTGCCTCGCCTCGTAGATTATTGTTCCAGGTGAATCTTTCAGCCCGGATTTAAGGTCATCAAAAGACAGGGAGCCGTCTTTCGCCTCCTCGATTTCGCCCAGATTTCTGCCTGGAAGATCTCCGGGTTTGTATCCAAGCTTTGAGCAGGCCGTATTATTGGCAAATATTATTTTTCCAGAATCATCGACCCAATATAATTCATCCGGGGAGTAAAGAAGCGATGAACATACAAGGCCGGGCAGATCTGATTCGGCCCGTTCCGGGTGTTTTTCTTTTATATATTCGAGAACCGGATCAAACGGTTCCGGGTATTCACCTTTATGATTTTTATCGTATTTTCCGGGATAGGGGTCTGACATTTTTTCCCATTAAGACTTTACAGCGATATATAATATATGAACTGACGGTCCTGCCTGCCGAAATTAGGTCATATATAATATTCCTGATCACAAATCCAAAAGTTGTAGTCTAAACGCAATGAACTGAATGAAATCGGTCAGATCAACTCTTTTTCGCGGATGACTTTTTCAACCGCCCCGAGCCCTCCGTCAAGATATACTGCACCGGCGAGAGCTTCGCATAACTCGGCCATGACCCTCCCGGACGTCCAGATATGCCCGGCCTCCTCACCCTTTCCCCAGTGCACATACCTGAAAAGCTCGATACTCTCCGCGGCCTTTCGGAGGCGGGTCATGTTTACGATATCCGATTTTGCAACTGAGAGCTCGCCTTTGCTGTACAATCCGGATTTCATCAGGGATTCCAGGACGATCACGTCTATCACGGCATCACCGAGCGTTGCAAGGGCATCCATATGGAATCCTTCGGGCAGACTGTTTTCAAGCGAATATGCAAGTCTGGTCAGGGCACGTGTAAGGAGTTCGTGATTTTTGAACCTGTAGCCGATGATCTCCTCCAGTTCATCGGGGGGACGGGCAAGGCCGTTGTTTTTTGCAGGCTTTCCGTTATCGGCAGTCATATTATCCCCTGTGTCCTGAGCCTGTTTATCGCGGCGCAGAATTCTTCTTTCCTGAAAGACTCCAGGTCTCCTCTTATTCCGGGTGAGATTATGTCGATCCCGAAATCCCGGATATCGGCCAGGACGCGGTCGGCGATCGCGGAAAGGTCCGTTCTTCCGTCCATGTATTTAAGGGAATAATTCAGTGCATAACCTATTGCTCTCAACTGGCTTCTTCCCGAAGCCTGTTCGATCGCCGTCATATCGATTCTTTCGTAACCGAACTCGATCTTCCCTGCCTCCTTTACCGATATCTTTACAGGTCTTTTTCCTTTCGCAGGGTTAATACTTTTTTTGTCGGGAACTCTCGATATGAAAGGATCAAAGATGCCGCCTTCCGCAAAGAATCTCCCACCGGAGTCAGCGGCTGCGATCTCTCTCGCTCTTTCGGTGACATCGAAGGCACGGTACTCTTTCATGCAGACTACGATATCGGCCACGTCGATATAGTCCCCGCACCCGCCGGCAATGATTATCGTGGAGATTCCGTGTTTTTCGTACAGGTCACGGACTTTATCGATGAAGGGCGTGATCGGTTCGTTCTCTTTCGAGATCAGCTTCTGCATCCTCTTGTCGCGTATCATGAAATTGGTGGCGGATGTGTCTTCATCGATCAAGAGCACTTTTGCCCCGGCTTCGACAGATTCTATGATATTTGCGGCCTGTGAGGTGCTCCCGCTGGCGTTATCTGTAGAGAAGCGTTCGGTGCTTCCGCCAAAAGGAAGGTTGTTAATGAACGGTGAGATGTCGACCGATTCGATCCTTCGTCCGTCCTCCGACCTGATCTTCACGGCATCGGGGTTTGTTATGACGAATTCCCGCCCGTCTCCGGGGATGTGGGCATATATGCCTCTCTCTATTGCATTGAGCAGCGTGGACTTGCCGTGATAGCCCCCTCCGGTGACGAGCGTCACGCCTTTAGGAATTCCCATCCCGGATATATCCCCGGAATTTGGGGTATGAAACGTAACTTTCAGTTTTTCAGGACTCATGAAAGAGACGGCTTTGTCAAAAGACAGGGGCTTTTCGTCGATTCCGCTTGCTCTCGGGAGATGTGAACCGTCTGCGACGAATGCAATAAGTCCTGCGTCATCGAGCTTCGACCGGATATATTCGGAGTCTTCGTAATGCCTTATATGATCCCGAATTGCCTCTATATCCAGGTTTTCGTAATAAAGCGAAGCGGAAACCACCGCCGGAATTATCTCGATGAGCATCTTCAAGGCGGCGGATGAATCGATCCTCCTTCCCCTTGCCGGAAGGCCGATGAAGAACCGAACTTCCGTCGCGTCAGGAGTTTTTACGGCCGAAGATCGCCGCAGTATCTCCTGGCCGGGAGGATCGATCTCTATCAGTCCGCTCTTTCCGCTGCCCTTTCTTCCCCCTGAATGCTTCTTCAGGTTTCCCTCAAACACTCTTGCGATGAAGTCCTCGAATGCGGTTTTCCTTTCGAGGGTACCAAAAAGAGTTCCGGGAAATCCTGATATTTTATCAGGTATCCTCACCCTGATCCTGCTGGGGGAGGCGAAGGGATCGCCCTGAATATGATCTATTATTAGCTGAAAGTCTCCGAAATTATGGGGGCCTTTGAGATCCCTGTACGCGGGATATCCCCTGTTATCGATCTTTTGAAGAATGATTTTCAGTCCGGGGCAGTCAGACATTATAAAAAATATGATACAAAGTGGTTTAGCATTTTTTAATGGGTGTGTTTTTGGGGAGGAGTTCGTTGGAGGGCATAAGCCCCTTCGGGGCAGCCCGAGCGCTAAGTTTGCTACGCAAACTCGCGCAATCACGATAACCCGGCCTGGACGCTACCCATCCGGGTAGCCTCGGCCTGGGAATAGAAAAACAAATTGGTGATGGAAGGTCGCCCAAGACCGGGGATCATAAAAATTCTATTGTAATTGTAAAAGAAAAGGAGCGGGAGGGATGCTTGCCCATCCCGACTGCGACCTATCGCCATGAGGGGGAGGGTCACAGGGAAGAGGAATCTTCCCCCGCCCTTCAAAAGACCAGGATAAAAAAATCACCCGTACCCGGTGATCTCGTATTTTATCTCAGTAGATTTTTCCACGCACTCGGCCCCGTGCTCTATCATCTCTGCAATTCTCTTCTCGATGATATTCGGGTATACTGCCCCGACCATCTCCTGGACCGGCCGGCCTCCGCAGAAGAATTTGAATGTCGGAGTTGCCATAACCCCGAATTTCTCGCTGATCCAGAGAGCTTCAGTTATATTCAGCAGGCCGAACCTCATCTTTTCATGATATTTCCCGGCATAATCCTCGAAATAAGGCATTATAGTCTTGCAGTGGGGGCAGGTTTCGCTGTAAAACATCACGATTACAGGTTTTCCGGTATTCTCTACAAAATTCTCCCAGTTGAGATCGTTCAACTCCATTATTACAGGTGAAGGCATCCGTTATCACTCCGATGAAAGAAACATCACAGAATACTTTCCCTGATGGTAATAAAAATTATCCATGATACCAGTCGAACAATCTGTGGCACACATTTATTATAATCCTTCAATCACGGACAATTGCCACAAATAATCATTCATACAGGACGGGATTAGAACGGACTGATACTACCTTATTTCAACTCTTTTTTAAAATAAACCATATCGATCAGTTGTATCCCTTCTTCAAACATCGGGTGATCGTAATTATCCACAAAAAAGTTTTTTATCTTGTGCGAATAGGTAAAACCGCATTTCTCGTAAAATTTTGTTGTAACCGGAAAGTCACCCGTTCCTACAAGCATTATATCGCATACATCACGGTAATGTTCAAGGACGAACCTGACCAGGAATTTCCCGTAACCCTTTCCCTGGAACTCTTCATATGTCGCAATATTTTTTATCTCGTAGATCCGGTCATCTACTCTTGCAACAACACAGACAGATCTAAGGCCCTCATCATATAAAGCGAACAGATCTCCGGCCTCAAGGTACCTGTCAATCATGCTCTCCTGTTCATCAGCCAGCAGCAATAATTCCAGGAATTGCTTTTTATCGGAAAATACCTGAACAACTTCCATTTTACCTCAACAGATTAATCTGTTGGAACGCAGTTCTTTCTGTAAATAACGACTGGCATAAAGAAGAAAAAAATTCAGAGATTTTTAAGAGCTACGATATCCGTAACCCCTGTAAGCTTCCAGATATTCGATCTCTCCTCTGTCGCGATTGACTCGATCGGGTCCGAAGGAGCGTGACCGAGTGCCGCAAGGATATTTGGTGAAAGACTGTTCTTCGTAATCATATCGACAAACATCCCCCGGACCTGCTTCTTGGTTATGGAGTCCTCCTCCTGGACAAGGTATCCCTGCATAGTCACGAAGTCATAACACGAAAGATCGGACGAATATCTCTCGACCTCCACGCATACATACGGGTTCAGCCTGTAAAGATCGTTCTTCCTCCCGTATTTCGTGGAGAGGAAATAAAGGAATTTTCCGTCAAAAACATAGAGAAACGGGGCCATATACGGGTATTTTTCTCCCTGGAAGGCTATCCGGCAGATATACCCCTCCTCGATCAGCCTGTTGTACTCTTCCTTTTCCATATGAGGTATCTTGACAACTTCCATACTCTCAGCACCTGACGATTGAGTGTCAACACATTAAGAAATAAATATTTGCATTGGTCTTTTTATATAATTTTTTTTATCCAGGCCACTGCGTGAAAATAAATTACAGACGGCACAACGGTGTTTTCAATGCAAATGAAATATTCGCTCAAGAAAATTCAAATAAAACAATTCGTCTTCCTGTCGGCGGAAAAGACTGAAAGGACGACAGGCCATGAGATCCCTAACCGCCGAACAGATCAGATGGGGGGCACCACCATGTGAGAATGAAAATATTCGTTTGTTGTATGAATAATTTTTATTTACTCATCACTGTCCGGCGGCGGTTATCACATAAACCCGTCATAACTTATTATAAGTTATATGAGATATAACGGTTTCCCTGCACCGCTGTACCCTAATAAATTTTGTTTGTAAATGGCATCCGTAATGGTGCAAATGTTTCCCGGGAAAAAGGTGATATTAACCGGGATCAATTCTTATATGGACCAGGATTTCGGTAACAATTATGAATGAAATATATGTCATCGGGCACAGGAACCCCGATACCGATTCGATATGCAGCGTCATAGCATATGCCGAATTGCTGAATTCAAAGGGGAATGGAACTTATGTCCCGGCAAGATGCGGGCCTGTGACTGAAGAGACCATGTATGCGCTCGATTATTTCGGGGTCGAAGAACCGCGCTACATCGAAAGTGTCGAGGCATCCATATCCGATCTTCCGCAGATCTACTCGATCAGCGCCGAAGAGAGCCTTCCGACGATAGACATCGTCAAAATAATGAACGAAAACAATGTCCGTAACGTCCCGATAACAGACTCCGACGGCTTTCTCAAAGGACTTATCAGCGAGTACGGTCTCGCCCAGGCATATGTCCGGCGCGACAAGATCGAGCAGCTCTCCATAACGCCGATCAAGCTTGAGACTCTCAAAAGAATTCTTCATGCAAAGATTATCGTTCCCTCCTGCGACCTCCTCGAAGGCCGCGTCTATATCGCGATCGACGCCCTCCACGTGACATTATCGAAACTGACCAAGAACGATGTCGCGATCGTCGGCGACAACGAACCGACACAGCTCGCGCTGATAGCCGCAGGGATCGCCGCGCTAATCCTCGCAGACGGAGCACCGGCCGGCGAACGGGTGCGGAAAGCCGCAGAAGCAAAAGGAGTCGCACTCCTTTCGACTAACCTCGATGCATTCGGTGTCGGGAAGATGATCAACCTCTCGCTCCCGGCAAGCCAGATAATGGCAACCGATGTCCCGACAGTATCGATGGAGGATTCGACAGACTACGCCAAGCAGCTTGTCTCGAACTCGAGATACAGGACAGCCTGCGTAACCGACAGGAACGGAAAATACCTGGGGATGATCTCGCGGAATACGTTCCTCGACGATATATCGAAGAGCGTGATCCTCCTCGACCACAATGAATTTGGCCAGGCGGTCGAAGGGATCGAGAATGCCGAAATCCTCGAGATCATCGACCACCACAGGATAGGGACGATATCGACGCTAAAACCCATATGTTTCATAAACGAACCCGTCGGCTCGACATGTACGATCATCGCCTCGAGGTACCTCAGGAGCGGAAAAGAGATCGGCCGCGGGATCGCAGGGATACTTCTCTCGGGAATTCTTTCGGATACGATGGTCCTCCGCCTTTCGACGACAACCGATATGGACAGGGAGATCGTTGAAAAACTGTCGGTAATTGCCGGCGTCGATCCGATCGAGTACGGCACCGAACTGATAAAGAGAGGAATGGATCTCGACAACGAGGATCTCGAATCCCTTCTCATGAGAGATACGAAGAAATACGAACTCTATGGAAAGAAGATAATCATCTCCCAGATCATGGTCCCGACATTCGAGTTTTCGCATGAAAATTCGCAGGAGATAATCAGCACCTCCAAAAAGATCAAACAGTCCTCGGGAGTCGATATCTTCGCCGTCCTCCTGACAAGCGTCTTCGAGAATTCAAGCGAACTCTACCTGGTGGCAGACGAGATCGTCGTCTCGAATACGGGCGCGGAAAACCAGCCGCTCCTTCTCGAAGGGATGATGTCGAGGAAGAACGATTTTATTCCCTGGTTCGGCCATATTCTTAAGAATTTGTAGATCAGGTCTGATTTAATCCTTTTTTCCCGTAAATGGTGTTAAAAACAAAAATAATGCCAAATAAAAGATCCTAATTGATAAAAATAAAATAAAAGGGTGCAGGCGGCTGAATGACTATCGTCTAACACCCATCATGATAATGCGAAAGCGGCTCGATCGTTATATCGCCCTTCTTCATCGACTCTATCGCCATCGCCGCCGCCTTCGCAGCCTGGATTGTGGTAATATACGGGGTATTGTAATCGAGAGCGGCTCTCATTATCTGCATGTGATCCTGCCGCGAGTATTTGCCCGAGGGGGTGTTGATGATCAGGTTGATCTCTCCCCTCCTCATGAAATCAATGACATTCGGAGAGCCTTCCTGGACCTTTCTTACAAGATCCGCCTCGATTCCGTTCTCGCGGAGCGTCTCGACAGTCCCTTTCGTCCCGACGATCGATAAGCCGAGAGAGCAGAGCTTCTTTGCTATCGGAACGAAATCCTGCTTGAACTCGCTTCCGGCCGAGATGAAGACCTTTCCTTCAAGAGGCAGCTGGTTTTCCGCGGAGATGCAGGCCTTGTAATACGCCCGCCCGAAGTCGTAATCGATTCCCATTACCTCGCCCGTGCTCTTCATCTCGGGGCTCAGGGTGATGTCGACGCCCGGAAGCTTGTTGAACGGGAGGAGAACCTCCTTTACGGATACATGCGAGAGCTTCTTCTCTGTGATCCCGTAGGTCTTCAGCTTCCCGTCCGTCATCACCCTCGCGGCGATCTTTGCAAGCGGAATCCCGGTCGCTTTCGAGACGAACGGAACCGTGCGGCTTGCACGTGGATTGGCTTCGAGGACATACACGATCTCGTCCTTCACTGCGTACTGTATATTGATCAGCCCCACCACACCGATCCCGAGCGCAAGCTTCCTCGTGTAGTCCTTCACTGTCGCGATAACATTCTTCGACAGGGACTGGGACGGAATCACACATGCCGAATCGCCGCTGTGAACGCCGGCCTCTTCGATGTGCTCCATAATTCCGCCTATGAGGACATCTTCGCCGTCGCAGACCGCATCGACATCGATCTCGATCGCGTTCTGGAGGAACGAATCGAGCAGCACAGGGTGCTTGCGGCTGACCTTCACGGCCTCCTTGATGTAGTTCCTGAGCTCGATGTCGTCGTGGACCAGCTCCATCGCCCTTCCGCCGAGGACATACGACGGCCGGACCAGGAGCGGGTAGCCGATCTTCTTTGCGACCTGCATCGCCTCGGTCTCCGAATGTGCCGAGCCGTTCGCCGGAGAAGGAATCTCGAGCCTTTCAAGGAGTTTGCTGAACTGGTCCCTGTCCTCCGCAAGATCCATGGCTGCAGGCGATGTCCCGAGGATCTTCGTCTTAAGCCCGTACTCTTTGATCTTCTCCTCGATTGAGGTCGCAAGGTTAACGGAGTTCTGCCCGCCGAACTGGACCATGACACCGTAATAGTCGTCCTTCCTGAGAATGTTCATCACATCCTCGAGCTTCATCGGCTCGAAGAAGAGGCGGTCGGAGGTGTCGAAGTCCGTCGAAACGGTCTCGGGATTGTTGTTGACTATATGGACCTCGATTCCTTCTTCACGGAGCGCCATTACCGCGTGAACCGTGCAGTAATCGAACTCGATTCCCTGTCCGATCCTGATCGGGCCGGAACCGAGAATCAGGATCTTCTGCTTTCCGTCCCTGTCGATCTCGCACCCGTCGTCCCTTGTCGAGTAGAAATACGGGGTCTTTGCCGGGAACTCGGCGGCACAGGTATCGACCAGTTTGTAAACCGGCAGTCCTGCGATCGTTTCGATCTCCTTTTCCGGCTTTCCGGTCAGCTCGTTGATCTCGGTTACGGAAAATCCGTAGTGAACCGCATTGCGGATGTCGTCTTCGGATACGCTTCCGCTCTTAAGCTTCTTCTCGATCTCCACGAGGTTTTCAATCTTCTGGAGGAAGAATACGTCGATAAACGTGAGAGCCGAGACCTCCTCTACAGTGAATCCCTGCCTGAAGGCGTCGAACAGGCATCCGAACCTCTCGTCGGTCGGGTTCTGGAGGAGCATCCGGATCTCGTCCTTGTCGGTATGCGAATTGATATCCGTATCCAACGACCGCATCGCCTTCATGAACGCCTCTTCAAGCGTCCGCCCGATTGCCATTACCTCGCCCGTACTCTTCATAGCGGTAGTGAGCGTCCGGTCGGCGTTCTTGAACTTGTCGAAAGGCCACCTCGGGATCTTCACGACAACATAATCGATCGCCGGCTCGAACGATGCCGGGGTGCAGCCCGTAACCGAGTTCATGATCTCGTCGAGCCTGAGCCCGATCGCGATCTTCGCCGCAACCCTTGCAATGGGGTAGCCGGTCGCCTTCGATGCGAGGGCTGACGACCTCGATACACGCGGGTTGACCTCGATGATCCTGTAGTCCCCGTCCTTGAACGCCATCTGGATGTTGCATCCGCCCTGCA
>NZ_AXDV01000046.1 GCF_000784355.1 Methanolacinia paynteri
ACGACATCTTCCATGACCATACCCCATTTTGCACCTTCCGATGCGGATACGAATGTCATACGGATCCTGTTGTCGTCGAGACCGATGTTCTTGAGCACGTTCTTGATAAGGAACATACGCTTTGCGCATTTGTAGTTGCCCTCAAGATAGTG
Source organism: Methanolacinia paynteri (assembly GCF_000784355.1). Taxonomy (NCBI): domain Archaea; kingdom Methanobacteriati; phylum Methanobacteriota; class Methanomicrobia; order Methanomicrobiales; family Methanomicrobiaceae; genus Methanolacinia; species Methanolacinia paynteri. The sequence goes on from NZ_AXDV01000046.1 coordinate 153, forward strand.
GCAGTCACCGAAGTGGCAGCCGGAGACAAGCACTCCGTCAGCTCCGTCCTGGAATGCCCTCATAATAAAGAGGGGGTCGACACGGCCCGTGCACATTACCCTGATTGCCCTGATATCTGTAGGGTACTGGATACGTGCACCGCCTGCAAGATCAGCACCGGCGTAGGAACACCAGTTGCAGATGATTGCGATAATCTTAGGATTCCACTCGTCTCCCATTTACTCTTCACCTCCAAGGCCGCCAAGAAGGAACGCATCGATCTGTGCGCAGATCTGCGGCGTTGTGAAGTGCTGCATCTTGATAGCTCCGCCGGGGCAGAAACCTCCGCAAGTTCCGCAGCCCTTACACTTGGCTTCAGTTACCTGCATGACCTGGCGTCCGTTCTTCTCGGTGAGCGACAGTGCGCCATACGGGCACTGGGGCACACACATTCCGCATCCTGCACAGAGGTCCTCCATGCACTGGGCGAAGTAAGGTTCGAGCTGAACCTTGCCCTGGTGGATCGGGATCGAAGCTGCCGATGCAGCTCC
>NZ_AXDV01000055.1 GCF_000784355.1 Methanolacinia paynteri
AGACATTTCTTTAGCCTCCTTACAGTATCTTCTCCAGGAATGGTGTGCAGTCGATTGCATGAAGATCAAGTGCAAGCTCCTGGGGCGTCATGCCCTGGGCAAGTCCCAAAAGCTCGTTGTAGTGAAGGACGGGGATGTTGTACTCCTGGCCGAAGTTCTGCTTGATCTCGATCTGGCCGCGGTCATACTGAAGCTGGCAGAAAGGACAGACCTCGGTAAGTGCATCGGCGCCTGCTTCACGAATATTGATCATCTTCTCGTTGGTGATGTCGAGGGAGTGCAGGATATCGTAGCCTCTTACACCGCCGCCGGCTCCGCAGCACTGCATCTTGTTTCTGTACTGGACGGGCTCGGCACCGAGCGCTGCGACGAGCTCATCGATCCACATTGGATTTTCCGTATCCCCAAAGTGGCGGTCCTTCTGCGGCTTCATTAAGTGACAGCCGTAGTGGACTGCGATCTTGGTGCCTCTAAGCGGACGGGTGACGCTGTCGGCGACCTTCTTTAGACCGCAGATCTTCTCGTCGTAGTAAAGTTCGGCAAGGTGCCAGACGTCGATCGAACCTTTATACTGCATGTCGATCTCGGCAAGGACCTCGTTGACGCCGTCGCGAAGCTCGTCGTTGTGCTTGAGTTTGTGGTTGACTTCCCAGATGGACTTGTAACAGCCGTTGCAGAGAAGAGCGATGTCTTTCTTCATCTCTTCGGCAAGGCAAAGGTTCCTTGCGGCCATCGCATACCAGACATTGAGGTTGATGGCACCGAAGGCACCGGGCGCAGGACAGCAGCTGGCTCCCTTGAGAGGAAGGAGCTCTATCCCGAGTTTTGCACTTGTCCTGATGGCGGATGCCTCGCAGCCGGGGTAGCGGTTCGGGGCGACGCAGCCGAGGAAGAATGCGTAGGAATATTCGAATTCTTTTGCCATCTTTAATTACCTCCTTCGGAAAGGATACGGTCGGCGTTCTCCTTGAGTTTGTAGTGGTCGATGATCTTCCGGATGCCTTCCATGTATTCAGGATATGAATGCGTGGTCGGAGGGTCGCGGGGAAGACCGAGCTTCTCGCGGGCCGCACGGTTGACGTCGTTGTTAGGAACACCGTGGCCGGATGTGTAGATCAGGTTCACGGTCTGGAGGAAGTTTCTCGGGACGATGTCGATCTCGAACGCGAGGTTCCTCATTGCCATGATGACGTCGGTCGGGAAAAGGTCGCGGGGACAACGGTCCGAACATGAGTAGCACGTCGTGCAGAGCCAGAGATCCGGATCGGTCAATGCCTCGTCCTCGAGACCAAGGACGGCTCTCCTCATGAACAGGCGAATCCTGTAAGAACTCCTGGGCGCTGAAGGACACGAGCCGGTACATGTTCCGCACTGGTAACACATGTGCGACATTGTACCGCTGATCTTCTCCACACGCTTGCTGAAGTCCTTGTGCGAATCGGAGGTATAGTAGTTCCTGTCCGCAAGTCTCTTCTCGAGGTCAGGGTTTCCATAATTTTTCTCTACTGCCATTTTATTTCTCACCTCATTCTGCGGTCTTCAGCTCAACTTTACCAAAGTCGCCTTCCTTGACCTTGGAGGTTCTCGGCCGAAGCAGCTTCTCCTTGATTGTATTAAAGAGGTCAGTCTCCTTGCCCTTCATACGGATGCCCGTACGCTTGAGAACGATGATGTCCTCGCCGGGGCAGGCATTGACACATACGCCGCAGAGAATACAGAAGTCCTTGTTGACTGCAATCTTTGCTTCGACCTCTCCGTGCATATCTGCAGGATTCTTCGGGCTTGGCAGGTAGATCGCGTTGGCCGGGCATATCTCGACGCATGTCGAACATCCGCCGGGGCACTTCTCGGTGTGGAACTCGATATCTCCCTCGAAGAGTTTCTCGACTGTAATCGCTTCGGTCGGGCAGTTTACGGCGCACCAGCGGCACGTGATACAGTCCTCGGTGATGCTGACCTTGCCTCTCTTCTCCTGCACTGCTTCCTCGCGTGTAACCGTAATCGCTTCGGAAGGACAGATCTCGGAACAGACTCCACAGCCGTCGCATAGTTTCTGCGTCCACTTGACCTCTCCCTGAACCTTGCCTATCTCGGGTGAGAACGGCTTCTTCTTGACAGTCAGTGCCGCACATACATCTCCGCACAGTCCGCAGACCGTACACTTCTCTTCATCGCAGTCGAAGGTTATATTTGCATGAATGGCCTCGGCTTTTTTCAGGCCGGCAGCATCCGTTCCTTCGAATGCCGGGACATCACGAAGTATTGCCTTTTCAGGTGTCCGCGGGCATACATCCTTGCATGTCGTGCAGAGTATGCATTTCTCGTCGTCGATCGTCCTGACAGGATCATATGTAGGAAATCCCTCCCTCTCGATAATAGGGAGCTTCTCCTCTCCGTCGATCCCGAGAAGCATCGCGTTGAACGGGCACATTACGACACATACACCGCAGTATGAGCACTTCGTCTCGTCGACGGTCACGGCCTCTCCGTACTGGATCGCACCCCTCCTGATCGCTCCGACGGGACCGAGAGTAATAGCCTCTTCAGGGCAGGCATCAACGCAGATTCCGCAGCCGGTGCAGTTGTCCAGGTCGAATACCAGTTGGTTGACCTGTTTTAAGAGCCTCTGCTCCATTATTGTGAGGTTTCCCTCTTTCCTGTGCGAATATTTTGGAAAAAGCGTATTCATAACTAACACTCCACGCTAAATCAGGCTTACCGGATGGCAAATATTGCAACAACCTCTACAACGCTTTATTACAGCATCTTCAACAGCTGCTATATTCCGACACACCTTCATCTCGATTGGTTATCGATTGCTAAAAGGTGGGGATAGAAAATAGATAAACATTCTGAAAAAAGTTAAACATAAAAATTGAAAATCAATGTTTGAGTTAAATTAACTTAATTAATCTGCTATTATGCCCCGACTGTGACTGCATAGAGATGCAGAACAGTACCGTTTAAGAAAAAAGCAGGCGAAAAGATTGTTGATAGTTATGGATAACGATACGGAAGAGGTAATCCAGGACTTTCTAAGCCACTCGGATCAGATAGGCGAAAGCCTCTATGCAGAGCTCAACGAAATATTCGGCCTCGTGCCGTTCATCTTCACCGCAATCAGCGAAAGGCAGAAGCCGTTCGTATTCAACGGCCTCGGCGATCTTTACACGAGCAGGCCCGAGAGTCTCGACCCGAAGACGGCGGAGATCGCAACGATCGCGGCGGCAGCGGCATGCGGTGCGGACAAATGCCTTGGCGTCCACATAAAATCGGCTCTCAGGGCGGGCGTAACGAGGGACCAGATCCTCGACACCATACTCATAGGCGCAATGATCAACAGGACACGCAGCCTTGCGTTATCGCTTAAAGTCTTCGAAAGCAGCGCCGGAAAGTCTGAAGACCAAAAACCCTGAGAGATATTACCCGGGTTTCCCCCGGCCCCGGCTAAATCAAATATTATTTTACCTTACAGATCAAGAAATTTAGTTGTTACATAAAAGAGGTATATCAACATGGAACTTAACGGAGTTCAAATCGAAGACGAATTCGCAGAGGCATTCCCCAACTGGGCATGCAGGGTTATAATTACAGCAATAACCGACAAATGGGCGCTCCAGGCGGCGACAGAAGCGACAGGTTTCGCGACCTCGGCAATCGGCTGCCCGTGTGAGGCAGGAATCGAGAAGATCCTCACTGCATCCGAGACACCCGACGGAAGGCCCGGAGTAGCAGTCCTGTTCTTTGCAGGCGGAAAGAAGAAGTTAAAGGAGCAGGTAGTCGAGCGCCTTGCAGAGTGTGTCCTTACACAGCCGACAACAGCCGTATTCGACGGCATGCCCGAGGCAGAAGAGAGGATCGACGTAAAGCTCCACTTCTTCGGCGACGGATACGAATACCAGAAGGAAGTCGGCGGACGCAACTGCTGGGCAATCCCCATCATGAACGGCGAGTACATCGGCGAAGAGAACTACGGTATCGTTAAGGGAATTGCAGGAGGTAACTTCTTCATCATGGGAGAGAACATCCCCGCCGCACTCATGGCCGCAGACGCCGCGGTAGCCGCAATAAAGAATGTCCCCGGATGCATGTGCTCGTTCCCGGTTGTAGCATCGGGCTCGAAGGTCGGATCGAACAAGTACAAGTTCATGGCGGCAACTACGAACGAGAAGTACTGCCCCACAATCCGCGAGAAAGTCGAGGACACGAAGGTGCCCGAGGGCGTAAAGGCTGTCTACGAGATCGTTATCGACGGTGTCGACGAGACAGCTATCAAAGCAGCAACAAAGGCAGGTATCGAGGCGGCAGTAATGGTTCCTGGAATCAAACTGATCTCCGCAGGAAACTTCGGCGGAAACCTCGGCCCGTTCCAGTTCAAGCTGTACGAAATCCTTTAAACACTTTTTTTGATATTCAGTTCGGATCGATCCCACACCTGTAGCAATGCTTCCGGCTACAATTTCACGACGCCCGGACCGGGATTATATAGCATGAAATCAAATCCGGACTATGTATCCCGAAGTAATCATCCACAATACCCTGAGCCTCGACAACGCATTTTACGGGTTCGATATAGATCTCGAAGCCCATTACTCGATTCTCACATCTCTTGCACCCGACGCCGTCCTTGTCGGCTCGGATACTGCAAAGACAGGTGTGGAGATGTTCTATAACCCGATACCTGCGGAGACCGAATCGGATCTGAAAAGACCGGAGAAAGTCGCCGGAGACACCAGACCGGTAAGCGTCATCGTCGACAGCCACGGAAAACTGAAAGGACTTCTTCACATATACCGCAATCTCGAACATGTCCGTGACGTGATAATTCTCGTTTCCGAAACGACGCCTGCGGATTACCTGAAATATCTCGAAGAGAGGGAGTACCCGTACCTGATGTCAGGTTACGACCGCGTCGACCTGAAGGAGGCCGTCGGACTGCTGGGAGACACCTTCGGGTTTTCGAGGATCGTTTCAGACAGCGGGGGACGGCTGAACTGCATCCTGATCGACGAAAGGATCGCGTCATCCCTGAGCATTATAATCGCACCCGTGATTGCAGGACCGGATCACAGGAGATATTTTGATGATATCGACAGCAGGGCGGACCTGAAACTGAAGAAGACGGAAGAGTTGAAAGACGGACTCGTGCACCTGGTGTATGATATAATAAAATAATGATAAACACACTTTTTTAACAAAAACGTTCATGAAACAAAGATTTCATGTACTGTTTCACGTAAATCGCAACATGATTGCAATAATAATCAGAGTTTGGACCCTTTAGATCCTCTACCCAAATTCCAACAAACTTTTTGGCTCTTTGCAGTCTCATATCTCTCAGGCGACCCCGGCACCGGCGGCCAAAGGCCGCCAGACGGCCCCTGCCCAGGGGCCTTGCCCTAAGATAATCTTCCAACGGCACGCCCAAGGGACCGGCAAGGGTCCCCTGGGCTGTTTATTTGGTTTTACATGTAAATCCCAATTTTTCACGCCGGTTCCCGCTGTCATCCACTGTATAATCGAACCGCTTAAATATTTTGTGACCGACTATTTTGTTAACGAATATTTCGGTGACAACACAGTGACGTCAGTATTAAAACCGGAGGAAGTAAGGGAGAGGTTCGGTCCTCTCTTCTGCAGAAAGTTTCTTGTAATGGCAGACGAGGATTCAGGAAGAGCGGAGATCATCGAGGAATGCCGCCACAGGGGAGCAATCGAGTGGGACGTGATGAACCGCAACAGGGCGGGCGGAGCTGTAGAATCGATCGCGGTCGACGGTGCATCGATGACGATATCCGCAAAGCTCGGGAGATACCCGGTTCATTTCGGTGCGGCAGGTGATGAGATCGGCGGACAGGCTCTTGAGGGCGTCGAGATCAACGGAGACGAGATAGCAACGCACTGGGCGGGGATCGCAGGTGCAGGCGTCGGAGTTGCCGCATGCCTCCCGCAGGCGCCCGGAGTTTTGAGGACAGAATACCCGAGCGAGGCGGACATGACACCCGGCGGGGCGAAGATCAGCAGGACGACGATATACACCCCGAAGTACGAGAAGGTCTCGATCGGGATCGACGACACCGACACGAAGGAATCGGGCGCAACGTGGGTTCTTGCGTCCAAATGTGCGGATGCATGTGATATCGAAGGCGTGGAATACCTCAACATGCGTCTCATCCAGCTCAACCCGAAGGTCCCGAACAAGACTACAAACTGTGTCGGCTCGGCGCTGAACTTCGCGGTCAGGCCGGGAAAGATCGAAGAACTCCTCGAATTCGTCAGGAACTTCATCGAGAGCGGAGCGGTCAGCAAAGATACCGGCATCGCCGTTCACACCGGACTGATACAGCCCGAATCACCGTACCTGGAGAAAATAAAAACCGAAGTTCTCACTATCGACGAATGCGAAGCCGAGGCGAAGCGGCTCGGGATCAGGTATATAGACACCGCAGCCTCGAAGGGACGCATAGGTGCCCTGGGGGCGGTTCTTTGGGCCAACAGGGGAATAGAGGCGGCCGGTCTCCATGGCGAACATC
>NZ_AXDV01000056.1 GCF_000784355.1 Methanolacinia paynteri
GAAGATATGAATATAATACAGCTCAAAACACCTCTCGGCGAAGAAGTCCTCGACCTTCATGCAGGCGACAGGGTGGAGCTTTCCGGAACCATATACACCGCACGGGACGAGGCACACCTGCGGATGATGGAGGAGAAGATCCCGTTCGATCCCAAAGGTGCAGTCATATTCCACTGCGGCCCGGTAGTCGCCGGCGGAAAGATCATGGCCGCCGGACCCACGACATCTTCGAGAATGAACTCCCTATGCGGATTCCTCCTCGATGCCGGAGTCCGTGCATTCATCGGGAAAGGCGGGATGAGCAGCGAAGTCTCGTCACTTATGAAAGGAAGGGCCGTCTACCTCGCATACACCGGCGGATGTGCCGCACTCGCCGCCTCAAAGATGAACCTCAAAGGCGTATATTACGAAGATCTCGGTATGGCCGAGGCCGTCTGGGAGATCGAGGTAGACAGGCTCCCGCTCACAGTCGCGATGGATGCTCATGGCGGAAACCTCTACTCCGGGGTCATCGCGAATGCGCAGAAGTCGTTTGAGTCTCTCTTCCCTACCGATTAATCATGTAAAATAAGTAGATATTTAGTAATTATAAGGAGCAATAATATAGCAGTATAATACTCCAGGTCGTGCCCATGAAACTTGTTATTGATCAGAACCTCTGCAAGGGGTGCAATTTATGTACAATGGTTTGCCCCTACAATATTTTCCAGGAAGGAAGTGAGCTTAACAAAAAGGGCATAGTCGTTCCTGTTCTCGACAGGCCGGAGAGGTGCACGAACTGCCGGCTGGCAAACCTCTACGGGAGGAGGCTGTGCGGCGTCTGCCAGCTTGTCTGTCCGGACCAGGCGATAAAATGGGTCGAAGAGAAGCCGTACGAACCTATGAAGGTGGTGATCGAGTATTGAGCAGAATTGAATTCATGCAGGGCAACATCGCATGTGCGGAGGGAGCCCTTGCAGCAGGATGTTCGTTCTTCGGCGGATACCCGATAACTCCGTCCACCGAGATAGCCGAGCATATGGCGAAGATGCTGCCGAAGAAGGGCGGCACGTTCATACAGATGGAGGACGAGCTCGCGAGCGTATCCTCGATAATCGGGGCGTCATGGGCCGGAGCACGTTCGATGACTGCGACAAGCGGGCCTGGATTTTCGCTCATGATGGAGAACATCGGCTATGCGGTCATGACCGAGACCCCGCTTGTAATCGTAGATATACAGAGGGGCGGGCCCTCCACCGGACAGCCTACGATGGCGGCCCAGGGCGATATGATGCAGTGCCGGTTCGGCTCGCACGGGGATTACGGCACAATTGCTCTCGTCCCCTCGACCGTCCAGGAGATGTTCGACCTGACTGTAAAGGCGTTCAACCTCGCCGACAGGTTCAGGTGCCCTGTCTTCGTGATGTCGGATGAGATCATCGGGCACATGAGAGAGAAGATCACGATCCCGGAGGAGGTTGAGATAAAGCCCCGGAAGATGCTGAAGGAAGGCATGCTCCCGTTCGAGCCCGAAGCGGACATGATCCCTGGCTTCCCTGTCTTCGGGAAAGGTCACAGGGTGCATGTCACCGGACTCACCCACGACGAGAGGGGCTACCCGCAGACGACGAACTGCGAGCTTCACAGCGAACTCGTCCAGAGACTCGTGAACAAGGTCGAGTCGAAGAGGCACGAGATCGCCGACTACGACGTAATCAACCCGGACGCAGAGGTAGTCTTCATCACCTACGGTCCACCGGGCCGTGCGGTCCGCCAGCTCATGCACGATCACCCCGATATGGAGATCGGTCACCTGAATATCAGGATCGTCTGGCCGTTCCCCGAGGAGTCGCTGAAGAAGTTCCCGAACGCATCGAAGTTCATCGTTCCCGAGCTGAACATGGGCCAGATCGCGAGGGAGATCCAGCGCCACACGAATGTCGAGGTCGAATCGATACCGAAGCTCGGCGGGGAGATGCACACGCCCGAAGAGCTCTTCGCGTCGATGGGAGGTGACTCCTGATGGCGCCGGCAGAATCAGTCGAGGAATGGTACAGGCATGACAGAATGCCGCATATATACTGTACAGGCTGCGGCAACGGGACGGTCATAAACTGCACGCTGGAGGCGGTGATGCAGATGGGCTGGGATATCGACAATACGATATTCGTATCCGGGAT
>NZ_AXDV01000074.1 GCF_000784355.1 Methanolacinia paynteri
CCGCCGCCTCGCCCTGTGTTACGCTGTCGGGGATGTCCTTGGGGGCGGATGCAGCTCCTGCAATATATATTCCCGGCCTGATCGTCCCGACAGGGTTCAGTTTCATCTCGGGCGAGCTGAAGAATCCCGAGTCCTCCGTCTTTATCCCGAAGATCTCCGCGATCCTGTCGGCACCCTTCGAGGGCTGCATCCCGACCGAGAGGACGACGAGGTCGGGGCTGAGCTTCAGGAACTCCCTTGTCTCGGTATCCTCGACCATGATCTCGAGCCCCTTACCGGGCTTTTCGAGGATCTCCCCCGGCCTTCCCCTGATGAAATTTATCCCGAGGTTCTTCGCCCGCTCGTAGTATTCCTCGTATCCCTTGCCGTAGGCCCGGATATCCATGTAGAGCATCGTGACCTCGGTGTCGGGGTTCTTCTCCTTTATCAGCATGGCGTTCTTTATCGCGTACATGCAGCAGACGCACGAGCAGTAGCACCTGTCGATCGTAAGATCCCTCGACCCGATACACTGGACGAAGACGATCGATCTCGGCTTTTCTCCGTTCGAGAGTTTCCTGAGCTTTCCGCCGGTCGGTCCGCTCGCACAGATCATCCGCTCGAACTCGAGGCTCGTGATCACGTCGGGGTGCCTGAGATACATGAGTTCGGCCTTCTTCTCGGGGTTGTATGTATCATAGCCGGTCGCGATGATTATCGCGGCGACGTTGATGGTGAACTCCTCTTCGGAGTCCTCGTCGTCGTGACGGACCGCCTCCCTCCCGCAGACATCGTAGCAGAGCCCGCAGTCTATGCAGTGCTCCGGGTCGCGGATCGCGAGGTTCGGGACGATCTGGGCGTGCGGCTTGTATATCGCTTTCCTGACCCCGAGGCCCGCGTCGTACCTGTTGTAGACCTCGACGGGGCAGACCTCGTAGCAGTCCCCGCAGCCGTTGCAGAGTTCGGCATCGACGTACCGGGGGTGGCGGAGCAGTGTCAGCCTGAAATTGCCAACCTCGCCTTCGAGTGATACGGGTTCGGTGAGCGTATGGAGTATTATATTCTCGTTCCTCTCCGCCTCGACCATCTTCGGAGAAAGGATGCACATGGAGCAGTCGTTTGTCGGAAAAGTCTTGTCGAGCTGAGCCATCCGTCCGCCGATCGTCGGCTCCCTCTCGATAAGATGGACTTTGATCCCCCTGTTGGCAGCATCGAGTGCCGCCTGGATTCCGGCCGCTCCGGCACCGATCACCGCGATCTCACTCATTGGCGTATCTCCCTGCAAGTTCGATATAGATCTGCGAATTCTTAAGGATGTGGGCCTTCTGCTCTTCGGAGGTCTCCTTTACGACCTTTCCGGGCACTCCCATGACAACGGAGCCCGGGGGGATCGTCTTGTTCTCGGGCACTACGGCTCCCGCTCCGATGATGGTGTCTTCGCCGATCTCGGCCCCGTTGAGGATCACCGATCCCATCCCGACGAGAACCCTGTCCCTGATGGTGCACCCGTGGACGATTGCACCGTGGCCTATCGATACGTTCTTCCCGATGACTATGGGGTGGCCTTTGGAGACGTGCACTACGCAGTTGTCCTGCACGTTCGAGCCTTCGCCTATTGTTATTTTTTCATTGTCGGCCCTGAGCACGGCCCCGAACCAGATTCCGGTATCCTTCCCGAGGGATACGTCGCCGATTACGGTGGCGTTTTCAGCAATGAAAAGAGCGTCGTTTCTGAGAGTATTGCTACTCATGGTGCCTAAGTGTTGGTTCTATGCTTCAAAGTATTTTATGGTGGAGGTAATCGCTTTAAGATGCACCGCACTAATTGTTTTCGTCGGGGAGGAAGAATTCGTGGCCGCATTCGGGGCACGTGCACTTTGTCCCGTGGCTGTTGTTTTCCGTATCGTCTCCTGTTTTTTCTCCGTGCGTATCATCGCTTTCGTCTTTGAATTCTTCTATGTGCTCATCCTCTTCCTTCGCCTCCTTCGAGACCTCCTCCATGAATGCCGAGGCGAGGATACCGGCCGGGAGTGCGATGACGCCTACGCCGAGAAGTGCGGAGAGTCCGCCGAAGAACTTACCGAGCGGGGTTATGGGGTAAACGTCGCCGTAGCCGACGGTCGTGAGCGTTATTACGGCCCACCACATCGCATCGGGTATCGAGGCGAATTTCTCCGGCTGGGCCTGGTGCTCGATGTAGAACATGATTGCTGAGGTGACTACGAGCAGGAAGAGGATGATGTAGAACATCATCGCGAGCTGTCGCCTTTTTGCGTTGAAGACCCTGGCGATGACGTGGAGCGACGGGGAATACCTGATGAGCTTGAATATGGTGAAGAATTTCAGGATTCCGACCATCGCGTAGACTTCCTGGTCCGCGAAGAAGAACGGGAGGTAGAACCAGAAGAGGGCCACGAGGTCGATTATCGCCATTCCCGAGACCATGTAGCTGAGCCGCCCGACGATTGCGGTCTCGGCTGCGTTTTTCTTATGGTATTCGGGGTTCTCGACGCAGGTCCAGACCCTGAGGATATATTCTGTGGTGAAGACGATGACCGCGAGAGAATCGAGAAGCCTGCCGAAGAGGTAGACGGTCGCAGGCAGGCCCTGGACGGTCTGGATGATTACGTTGACGATGATTACGGTTATGAAGAGAAACATCAGGGAATTGAAGATCCGCCCCGGCCCGTAGCCTTCGATTCCACGGTTGAGTAAGTTGTAGATCTTCTGCCTCGGGGTTATGATTACCCTGTTTTCAAATTCCCTGAACGCTCCTCCTGTTGCCATAGTAATAATATTCTTTATTTAATTCATTTTCTTTCGTATGGCAGATGGATCTGGTGGAGGGGTCGCCATTATATTGAAGGGAGGGGGATGTTTCCCCCTCCCTGTGCCCCTCCCCCTCATGGCGACAGGTCGCCTCGGGACGGGCAAGCGTCCCTCCGGCTCCTTTTATCCCGATCAGGCAACCGAAGGACTGTCGCCCTTTCGAAACCCAAGGCGACCTTTGGTCACTAATTAATATCTAAA
>NZ_AXDV01000085.1 GCF_000784355.1 Methanolacinia paynteri
GATCGCTCCTCCGCTGTTGATGGCCGAGCAGTTGGCGAACACGGATGATGTGACCGTGACCGTGCTGTCGGTGTCCGAAAAGATCGCGCCGCCGTAGTCCGCAGAGCAGCCGGTGAATACGGATGACGTGACGTTGAGGTTACCTGAATCCAGTGATATCGCACCGCCGTGATCTGCCTTTGCGTTCCGGAAGGTCAGGTTGTCGATAGAGAGCGAATAACCGGCGGCGTCGAAGATCCTGCCCGAGTTCTGCGCATCGATGATCGTGTCCTCCGCACTGTAGCCGGCGGACGTGTCGGCAGTTATCGTCGCACTGTTCTCCAGGACAATCGAGTTCTCAAAATATATTCCCGGTCTTAGGACGACAGTCCCGTTGTCGCCGGCATAAAGAAGTGCCTTTGCAATGGTAGGTGTACCGGATGTATTGTCGATCGTTATTGTCTCGCCTGATACGGGCAGTGCCATCGCTAAAACCAGAAAAGAGATGAATAATCCGGCCGGGAAGATTCTGACCTTCTTCATACGCCGTCTCTCTGTTTCAGGTAAGGGGCCGGAACCCGGGGATATGATTCTCCGGTTAACCCTCCGTTCGGTCGCGTCGCGAACCCTGGTGGATATTGACATTCTCAATTGCCATTCCCGGAAAAAAGGGGCAGGCCGGCGGCAAAAATGGTCATGAGGCCGGCCTGCATACATTTTCCAGTCTGTAATTTATTCTTTTTGAAAAAGCGCTATTTGCTGTTTGCGATTTTGATCTTTTTAGATGTGTGGCTTTTTCAACTGTAAAAAATAAACTTTGAGTATTTGCTCTGCCCGGAGATCTTTAGGAAGTACGAACGGTATAACAGGATAGAACTAAGAATACCTGACGACGTGGACGAACTGATGTCATGTCCATATGTCTCTGAAAAAGTTCCTTCAGGAGACCGAGGCGTGGAGCAATTTGTAAAAGGGGATATAGACCTTATTTGTTCAGACCTTTCTCCGACGACCCCGGGCACCGGCGGCCAGGCCGCCGGACGGCCCCTGCCCAGGGGCCTTGTCTTAAGATAGCCATCTCACGGCACGCTCAGGAGACCGGCAAGGGTCCCCTGAGCTGTTGAATTTAGTTTTTTTACATGAAACAGTGCATGAAACCTTTGCTTCATGAGCTTTTTTGGTATATTCCGTTCTGTACATGCCATGAATTTACCGCGTCTCGCCGCTCAGGGGATACTCTTCTATCCCCTGAGTGGCCTTTCACAATGGAGAGGCCCCGGGGTCGGGGCCGATCCGCGAGTCTGCTTTGCGACTCGCGGCGAGGGGTTGCCAAAAGTAGTGAAACTTTTTTTATACCCTCGCAGTTTAGCGAAGAGCCTTGTTTCGGGATACCGCATCTGTCATCTGTAGAAAATTTTATTCTCCGGTCCTGTACCGGTTCCGGATTTCGATCGGCAGGATAACAAACCGGCTTATAATACTACCGGCAGGAGTTTCATCTTTTTTATACCCCCAAGATAACCTTTTTTGAGTATCTCTGCTTATAATTAACAACAAAAGGTATTCGAGTACGGCAGGTGCTGTACACGGGGATACTTTGGGAAATGATTGCAATAAAATGAAAGAGTTAAAAGCTGTTTTGGGTTTTGAAAACGGGGATTTCGTTACGGGCAGGGGTTTTGGTGCCGAGGGCTCCTGCGGCGGCGAACTCGTCTTTACCACGCAAATGAGCGGGTATATGGAAGCGCTGACCGATCCGAGCTATGCAGGCCAGATCCTGATGTTCACCTATCCCCTTATCGGAAATTACGGTGTCGATTTCCACAACTTCCAGAGTCCGAAGGTCAACGCGATGGGATGCGTCGTCCACGAACTCTGCAAAAGGCCGACTGCGAATACGTCTCTCGGCCAGTTCTTCGAGGAGAACGGTCTTCTCGGGATAGAGGGGATCGACACGAGGCAGCTCACGATAAAAACCCGTGTGGACGGCACATTACGCTCGGCCCTTGTCGTTGGCGACGACAACGGGGAGTACGCCGTCGATCTCGCGAAAAAACTGAAACCTATATCGGAGATCGATCTTCTAAGTTCGGTCTCCTGCAAAGAGCCCTATCACATTCCCGGCAAAGGGAAGAAGATAGCGGTAATCGATCTCGGAATAAAGAAAAACATTGCAATCTCTCTTTTGCGCCGCGGCGCCGACCTCTATATCTTTCCTTACAATTCAAAACCCTCTGATATCGAAGCATGCGATCCCGATGCGATATTCATCACCAACGGTCCGGGCGACCCCGAACTCGCGACAGACGCAATCGAATGCGCCAAATACTTCATCGGGAAGAAACCCGTCTTCGGGATCTGCATGGGCAACCAGGTTCTCGGGCTCGCGTTCGGGGGGAAGACCTACAAGATGAAGTTCGGGCACAGGGGTTCCAACCAGCCGGTCAGGAGATCGGACGGCAAGATATTCATAACGACCCAGAACCACGGGTTCGCCGTCGACCAGGACAGTCTCCCCGATGAGTGCGAACTCTACTTCGAGAACGTAAACGACGGAACCCTCGAAGGATTCTGTGTGCCGGACCTTGACGTCTACTGCGTCCAGTTCCACCCCGAAGCGTTCGGAGGGCCGAGGGACACCGA
>NZ_AXDV01000086.1 GCF_000784355.1 Methanolacinia paynteri
ATGAAGGGCAAGGAGACTGACCTCTTTAATACAATCAAGGAGAAGCTGCTTCGGCCGAGAACCTCCAAGGTCAAGGAAGGCGACTTTGGTAAAGTTGAGCTGAAGACCGCAGAATGAGGTGAGAAATAAAATGGCAGTAGAGAAAAATTATGGAAACCCTGACCTCGAGAAGAGACTTGCGGACAGGAACTACTATACCTCCGATTCGCACAAGGACTTCAGCAAGCGTGTGGAGAAGATCAGCGGTACAATGTCGCACATGTGTTACCAGTGCGGAACATGTACCGGCTCGTGTCCTTCAGCGCCCAGGAGTTCTTACAGGATTCGCCTGTTCATGAGGAGAGCCGTCCT
>NZ_AXDV01000087.1 GCF_000784355.1 Methanolacinia paynteri
GTCGTTGTTCCGCACGGGTTGAGCTTCGGGTGAGCCTCAAGATACCAGCCGTCCTGCGACTTCGAGATACCGAACATCTGGCGGACAGGTTCCGCGTCGGGCTTGGGCTGGATTGCAGCCGCGAGAACGACGAGGTCGCACTCAACGCTGACAGGCCTGCCGAGAAGCGTGTCCTCGGTCTTCACGATGACGTTCTTTGTCACGGGGTCTTCCTGGAGTTCGGCGACACGGCCGCGGATGAACTTCGCACCCTCGTTCTGGATACGATAGTAGAACTCCTCGTAAGCCTTGCCGAACGAACGGATATCCATATAGAAGATATAAGGCTGGCAGCCGGGGATCTTCTCCATTAACTGGTGGGCGTGCTTGAGCGAGTACATACAGCAGAACCTTGAACAGTAAGGCTTGCCGACACCGCCGGTGTTGTCACGCGAACCTGCACAGAGGACGAAGCCGACCTTCAGAGGGGTCGCACCGTCCGACGGGCGGATCATGTGGCCGCCGGTAGGTCCGGATGCACAGATCAGGCGCTCGAACTCGAGACCTGTAATAACATTCTCGTAGCGCTTGTAGCCCCATTCCCTCTTGTCCTCGATAGGTATGAGATCGTAACCGGTTGCAAGGATACAGCAGCCGACCTTGATCTTCTCGAAGGTATCGACCATGTGGAGGTCGATTGCGTTCTTCTCGACACCGCACGCATCAACACAGAGGCCACACTTAACACACGCATCGTAGTCGATCGTGTACTGCAGCGGCATGACCTGGGCGTGGTAGATGTAGATTGCCTTTCTCGGAGCCATTCCGAACTCGAACGGGTTAGGTTTGATGACAGGACAAACAGTGGCACAGTCACCGCAGCCGTTACAGCCGGAGCCTGTGACACCGTCGGCCTTCATCTCGGCCTCGTTACGGGTACCACGAGCCTTCTTCCTGAGAGTGATCTCGAAGTTGCCGATGTAACCCTCGACGTTCTCGACCTCGTGGTAGGTCCTTAGGATAATATTAGGGTGACGGCCTGCGTCCACCATCTTAGGCGTAAGGATACACTGCGAACAGTCGAGTGTAGGGAAGGTCTTGTCAAGCTGCGACATTCTGCCGCCGATTGTGGGGGTCTGCTCCACAAGGTAGGTCTTGATCCCTGCGTTTGCAAGGTCGAGTGCGGCCTGGATACCGCCGACACCTGCGCCGACGACCATTGCCGCATGTTCCACCGGAACTTCCTTCGGCTCGAGGTCCTCTAAAAGTCTTGCCTTGGCGACTGCGATTCTTACCTGGTCCTTGGCCTTGCTGGTCGCAAGGTCCCAGTCGTGCATGTGAACCCACGAGTTGTGCTCACGGATGTTGGCCATCTCGAAGCGGAACTTGTTGAGGCCTCCTTCAGCAGTTGCAACCCTGAAAGTGGGCTCGTGAAGACGTGGCGAACATGCTGCGACAACGATTCCGGTCAGGTTGTGCTCTTTGATAGCATCGATGATCTTGCTCTGGCCGGGTGTCGAACACATATACTGGTACTCGTCTGCAACGATGACGTTAGGGAGGGTTGTTGCATAATCCTTGACTGCCTGGATGTCGATCGAGCCTGCGATGTTGGTTCCGCAGTGGCAGATGAATACACCGATTCTTGGTTCCTGATTTTCAGACATTTCTTTAGCCTCCTTACAGTATCTTCTCCAGGAATGGTGTGCAGTCGATTGCATGAAGATCAAGTGCAAGCTCCTGGGGCGTCATGCCCTGGGCAAGTCCCAAAAGCTCGTTGTAGTGAAGGAC
>NZ_AXDV01000091.1 GCF_000784355.1 Methanolacinia paynteri
GTGCGCCATACGGGCACTGGGGCACACACATTCCGCATCCTGCACAGAGGTCCTCCATGCACTGGGCGAAGTAAGGTTCGAGCTGAACCTTGCCCTGGTGGATCGGGATCGAAGCTGCCGATGCAGCTCCCTCGGCCTGTGCTACTGTGTCCGGAATGTCCTTTGGACCCTGGCAGACACCTGCGAGGAATATACCTGCGGTCGTTGTTCCGCACGGGTTGAGCTTCGGGTGAGCCTCAAGATACCAGCCGTCCTGCGACTTCGAGATACCGAACATCTGGCGGACAGGTTCCGCGTCGGGCTTGGGCTGGATTGCAGCCGCGAGAACGA
>NZ_AXDV01000092.1 GCF_000784355.1 Methanolacinia paynteri
CGACCAGAATATGACCTTTCCGCTCGCTGCCGAGGAATCGTAATTATGGATGGTAATTTCCTGGTTTACAGTTGTGTCCTGAACCCAATACCATGTCAGTGTTGCTTCGGTCACACGTACATCAGGAATTATACTTTTGGTACCTGCGACTTTTTCCTGATTTGGTACCGAAAGTGTCATTTTTCCGTCTGAGAGAATTTTAACCTTAGCATCGATTTCTTTAAATTCTTCCTTGCGTTTTGAATCCATAATCATTAAACC
>NZ_AXDV01000097.1 GCF_000784355.1 Methanolacinia paynteri
GGTTTAATGATTATGGATTCAAAACGCAAGGAAGAATTTAAAGAAATCGATGCTAAGGTTAAAATTCTCTCAGACGGAAAAATGACACTTTCGGTACCAAATCAGGAAAAAGTCGCAGGTACCAAAAGTACAATTCCTGATGTACGTGTGACCGAAGCAACACTGACATGGTATTGGGTTCAGGACACAACTGTAAACCAGGAAATTACCATCCATAATTACGATTCCTCGGCAGCGAGCGGAAAGGTCATATTCTGGTCG
>NZ_AXDV01000098.1 GCF_000784355.1 Methanolacinia paynteri
TCGTTCTCGCGGCTGCAATCCAGCCCAAGCCCGACGCGGAACCTGTCCGCCAGATGTTCGGTATCTCGAAGTCGCAGGACGGCTGGTATCTTGAGGCTCACCCGAAGCTCAACCCGTGCGGAACAACGACTGCAGGTATATTCCTCGCAGGTGTCTGCCAGGGTCCAAAGGACATTCCGGACACAGTAGCACAGGCCGAAGGAGCTGCATCGGCAGCTTCGATCCCGATCCACCAGGGCAAGGTTCAGCTCGAACCTTACTTCGCCCAGTGCATGGAGGACCTCTGTGCAGGATGCGGAATGTGTGTGCCCCAGTGCCCGTATGGCGCAC
>NZ_KN360925.1:0-8129 GCF_000784355.1 Methanolacinia paynteri
ATGGAGTAGGAGGGGATGCTCGTCCATCCCCGACTGCGACCTATCGCCATGTGGGGGAGGGTAATAGGGAGGGGGAACCTTCCCCCTCCCTTGATACTATTCAATAATGCCGGGGCTGCCCCGCAGGGGCTTATGCCCTACCAAAAACGACAACGCCGATATGGTAATATTATAACCAAAAACCCCCAACTCTATTCAATGACCGGACGAATTTCACGCGGGTGGAGGCTATTCAAGGCTACATTCGCAATATTGAAGGCCGAGAAAAGTCTTGCACTCTTCCCGGTGATCTCGGCGATTCTGAGTCTGCTTGTTCTGGTAGTGTTCATATTTCCTGCACTGATGATCTTCAGCTCGACCGGTGCCAACACGGAATCCTGGGGAGTGACCCAGTACGCGATGTGGATAGTATTCCTGTTCGCATTCTACTTCGTAATATACCTGATTACCATTTTCTTCAAAGGTGCCGTCATTTCGAACGCAACCGAGGTAATGAAGGGAAATAATCCTACAATGGGGCAGGGAATAGGAGCTTCGGCCTCGCATATCGGAAAGCTTGCGATATGGGCATTGATCCAGGCGACAATCGGGCTTATCCTGAGTATGGTCCGCAACAGGGACAATATCGTTGCAACGATTGTATCCTCGCTCATCGCAGCCGCATGGGAGCTCGTCACGTTCTTCGTAATCCCTATCCTCATATTCGAAGAACAGGGCATCCCGGGCTCGATCAAGGAATCATGGAACCTTTTCAAGAAGACCTGGGGCGAAACGGTGGTATCCGGGTTTTCTTTCGTTCTTATCTATATTCCCGCATTCATCCTGTTCTTCCTTGCAATAGGATCAATCGCTCTCGGGATACAGACCGTGACGATCGCAGCATTCGGGCTCTTCCTGATCGTTCTGCTTGCAACCGCTGTTCTGGCGTCGACTCTCCACGGAATCCTCGTAGCACTGCTCTATAACTTTGCAAAGACCGGTGAGATCCCGGACATGATCGATCGCGATCTCATCGAGAATGCGTTTGTCGAATCGAAGAAAAAGAAGACCCCCGCATATTCAGGCGGCGGAAACATCTGAAAAAATCCTTTCATTCAAAAAAAAGGAAGTCAAATAATTTATAAAACCTCATCTATTTCTCTCTGGAGCGTTTTGAACTGTGACTTCCAGTCCCTGATCTGAGCAAGATTCTGCGAGCAGAATTCATCAATTTTCTCCGAATCCGAACTTTCCTGTTTTTCTACAAGCTTATCTTCAAGAACGTCCAGATCGGATAAAAACGATTCAATCAGGTCATGCATATCATGCATTGCAGATCGTGCACGCTGAACATTACGGGCCTCCGCTGCATCTTCCATATTATTCGCTATCCGGAGCATTTCGGGCAGGCGAACAGAAACGGAATCGATAAAATCAGACATATATTCCATGGCGAATAACCCGGCATCCAGATCCTCCCTCTCGCTTTCAGTAAGAGCCGAACGGTCGATACCGGCCATTATCGTATTTATCTCGTTCATATCGGATTTCAGAACTGCTAATCGGGATTGCACTTCAACAGAATCAGAGTTCCCTGGGTCACTCAGATAGACATTCATGTCGGCAATTTCAGATTCAACGTTCTCCATAAGCGGTTCCGCCTGTTCCAGCTGACGTGTGATCTCAGCTCTTTTGCTGATAGAATCGAGACATCCCGACGAGACAGAAATAACGATGAATAAAAGGATTAAAACTACTACAAGTCCCCGGTTATTTACAGAATTTTTTTTCTTTTCATTAAAGGGCATAATTTCCCCCCCGCAATATAACAAAATCGGTAACAATTCATTTTAATATTGCGAATTATTTTCACAACACCGGACCGACTGTTCCCGGAACATGTGATGATAATATCAAAAAAGCAAAAAAAGATTTCAGGGAGAATTATAAAAAAATTATATCGAAATCCCTGCAAAATTCAAAACAATGAGCAGGATCGCACCAGGGAGGCCGCCGAGTGCACAGACGAGGACTGCTCCCCAGGTGAGTTTGAACGATTCCATTCCGAGAATATTGAGCTGGCTGATAATTACAATCGTGACTATTCCGACGATCGAATTGACAATCAGCGTCGTTACGTTCTTTAGGAAATACCAAAGCACTATGACAATACCTGCCGCGATAAGGACAGTGATCAGCGTATCAATCATTACTATTTACCAACGACCCGAAGATTATTAAATCTCACCGAGGGCATAATCACGTTTCCAAGCTCCCTCGGCTCTTTCGACACACCCGCTATCGATTTAAGCATTTCAAAGACATTCCCGGAGAGCATCGCCGCCCGGACAGCATCGGTATCCTCTCCTCCTTCCCTCCAAGTCGAGTTGGAGGTCTCGACCGAGAAGTCGCCGGTAATACCGTTCGCGGTATGTGCGCCAATTACGTCGTGGACATAGAGAACCTTCTCGTCGAAGATATCCTGCCTTTCGCCTTCGAAGTAGAGGTTGTGGAAACCTATCGAGGGGGAATCGCCGGATCTGACAGCACTGCCGGTCGATTTCTCGCCGTACCTGTATGCGGTTTTCAAGTCATACGAAAATTCGTTTACGACCCCGTCCTTAATAAGATCCAGGACCCTCGTCGGGACACCTTCAGCATCCCTAACCCACGAACCCTGCCCATGGAAGGGATCGTCCCTGAGAGTAAACGACTCGTCAAGACACTGCTCCCCGAGCTTATCGGCGAAATAAGATCGCCCGGCCTTCACGTTTTTCCCTGACAGTGCCGGAACGACAATTCCTCCGATAAGCTGGCTGGCAGCAATCGGTGAGAGGACGACATCATACGTCCCGGTGTCGATCTCCCCGGCACCCACAGAATGTGCTGCAAGGTATGCCGCCTGCTTCCCGACATCATACGGATTGATCCTGTCGGCAAAGCAGACAATGTCGCTCTCGTATCCGGTCGAAGTCCCGGATATGGTCTCCAGGGAAACACCGATCCGGGTTCTGGATCCTTCATATATGAGACCTGCTGAATTTGCCAGTTTATAAGATGAAGCAGACGCCGAAGCACCGCCTCCTGCGACATCTACAGAATATTCCGAGGCACCGTTAAGCAGATCCTCGATATATCCTGAAATAAGAGATGAATCGAGAACAAGCTTCTCGTCGAATACGCTCTCCGGCGTTCCGTTCGTTGCAGACGGACCCGGAAGACCTTCCCAGTCCTGCCCTGCGGCAAATTTAGAACCGGCCTTCGCCGCATCAAGGCATTTTTCCCATCTTGTGGGATCGTTCGTAGTCGAGCACCCTATCTTTCCGCCGTCGATAATACGGATACAGAAGACCCACGAATCCGAGACGCCTGCCTCGCCAATCTCCCGACCCTTAAGGGTGGCATGGATGCTCTTCCCGGATTCGTAGGCCACCTCGACCTCGTCCGCTATCTTCTGTCCCTTCCGGATGATATCGTCGATTATAGAATCGCTGTCGAACTCAGACACCCTGACCACCTACCACTGCGTCTCTCAGAAGGACATGCGGCGATCCGTCCGTAACCGGGACGGACTGCCCGCCTTTTCCGCAATAACCCTGGTTGAGCCGCAGGTCGTTGCCGCAGAGGACGATGTTGTGCATCGTTTTCAGGATATCGCCTGAGAGGGAGACGTCCCTTATCATACCCGCGAGTTCGCCGTTCTCGATCACATAGCCGTATTCGGCGTTGAACTGGAAGACCCCCCTGCCGGGATCGACCTGTCCTCCCCTCGAACCCTTCAGCAGAACACCGTTCCTGCACTCTGCCACAATCTCGTCGTATGTGGAGTCGCCATTCTCTATGAATGTGTTGCTCATCCTGACCTGGGGAACCGCTCCGCCCTCGGCACGGGCATGACCTGCATCGCCGTCGCCGATGAGTGCAAGGGTCTGCCTGTTGTGGATATATGAATTCAGAACCCCGTTTTTGATAATTGCAGTCTTCTTCGGTTTGACGCCTTCAGCATCAAGCGGCATGAACCCGAACTCGTGAAGGGTCGGATCGTCCGTGACCGAAAGAGCAGAATCGCCGATCTTCTCCCCTATGCAGCCTTTAAGCACCGAGACTCCCTCCTTGACGAGATCTCCCTCGCTCGCATGGCCGACCGCCTCGTGTGCGAATACTCCGGCGAGCTCCTGGTCCAGAACTGCGTTCATGATCCCACCCTTCGCAGGAGTCGCGTCAAGAAGCTTCAGCGCCCTTTCAGCAGCTTCCAG
Organism: Methanolacinia paynteri; assembly: GCF_000784355.1. Lineage (NCBI taxonomy): Archaea > Methanobacteriati > Methanobacteriota > Methanomicrobia > Methanomicrobiales > Methanomicrobiaceae > Methanolacinia > Methanolacinia paynteri. The sequence continues at coordinate 4,236 of NZ_KN360925.1, forward strand.
TCCTTTGTGCTCCTTGTGGTACATGTTCAGCCCGGCGATCGTTCTTTCGCTCTCTCTTGCCGCCTGCATGTTCCCGTTACGGCCGGCAATCGCATTAATCCCGTAACCTGACCGGCATACGGGATACGAATACTCGTTCCCGCAGGAGTCGGTGAAATAAACAGTGGAAGACCCTTCCACGTATCCCGCACGGGTGCTTACGATCCCGTCTATGCGTGCTGAAGACTCAATCGCACGGAGCAGGTCGCACTTCTCCTCAAGGGAGACGTCGGCGGGATTGTTCTCAGTTTTAGGGACATCGAGAAGGCCGGAGGGTGCATCTCCGAGAATGACCTCTTCCTCCGTAACCGATGCATAACGCATAGCTTCACGGATGAAACCCTCGATATCCTTCTTTGTTTTGCCGGAAAAATTCTCAATGATGACAAGGCCCCAGCCCTTCTTCCCGAGAACGCGGAGAAGTGCGACATCGTAAAAACTGCTTCCGGCAGAGTCGATCCTCCCGTTCTCGACATCTATATGGGTAGAGACCCCGCTCACATGCCGAATATCATAATATCTTGGTTCTTCCATTCTAAAACCCCTGAAAAATGCAATTGTAAATTATTGTGAATTATTATAATTGCGGGTGATATTCACCCGTGGAGAGGTTTTGGGGGAGCTTTTATGTTTATCTCAGAGGGAGTGATCTTTGCAAGCTCCTTTACCCTCTCCATGAAATCCTTCTTCTTCTCCGGCACAAGTGCGATATCAAGCACATCCTCGAACTTTTTGACCGGTATTATAGTGACCATCTCCTTGTAGCGATCCTCGATGAGAACGTCGGCAAGGTTCGACTCGGGAATGATGATCGTCGTAATGCCCGCCTTTGCGGCTGCCTCGATCTTGTAGGTGACTCCTCCTATGGGAAGAACGTTGCCCCTGACCGAAAGCGAACCGGTCATCGCTACGTCCTGCCTGACCGGGATTCCCTCTATTGCACTGATTACCGCTGTTGCAACGCTGACAGAGGCCGAGTCCCCCTCGACCCCGTTGTATGTCCCGATGAACTGAATGTGGATATCCATGTCCTTGATATCCTTCTGGGTCAGCTTCTTGATGATCGCACTGATGTTCTTGATCGACTCCTGTGCGATCTCCTTCAGGAGACCAGTTGCAATGACCTCTCCGCCGACCTTGCTCTGCGTCGGTGTCGCTTCCGCCATAATCGGGAGGACCTGGCCGGAATCGTGGCCGACGACCGCGAGACCGTTTACCCTTCCGATCTCGGCGCCGCTTACGACCGTCAGCTCGTACTCGCGGCTCCTCTGCGTGATCTCGCCGGAGATCTGGTCTTCGACAGACCTTGCGATCTCCTTCGCCTTCAGGACATGTTCGGCGGTCGTAATTTCCGAATCGTCCTGCCGGGCCATATCTCCTGCAACACGGATCAGCCCGCCCATGTCACGAAGCTTCAGCGTAATGTGTCCCTTCCTGTTGCTCCGCCGGCGTGCCTCTCTCATGATCTCCTCGATCGCACCCTTGTCGAACGGCGGAATTTTCCCGTCGTTCTTTACTTCCTGTGCGATGAAACGGATGAACTTCTTCTGGTTCTCCTCGGTGTCGGGCATCGAGTCCTGCATGAAGAGTTCATAACCATATCCGCGGATACGCGACCTGAGAGCCGGGTGCATCCCTTCGATAGCATCCACGTTTCCTGCCGCGATCATGACGAACCTGCACGGGACTGGCTCCGTCTTGACCATCGCACCGCTCGATCTCTCGCTCTGGCCTGTTATCGGGAACTCTCCTTCCTGAAGGGCAGTTAAGAGATTCTGCTGGGAGTGGGGCGTCAGGGTATTGATCTCGTCTATAAACAGAACTCCCTTGTTCGCCTTGTGGATCGCACCCGCCTCGACACGGTCATGTGCAGGGGTCTCAAGACCTCCGGACTGGAACGGGTCGTGGCGGACATCGCCGAGCAGTGCACCGGCATGTGCACCGGTCCCGTCGACGTAAGGTGCGTTGCCCTCCTTCTGGCTGGATACGAGCAGCTTCGGGACCATCGCCTCCTCCTTCGGCCGGGTGTACTGGAGTGCCATGAAGATGAACGCCGCACCGATGATTCCCATAAGCAGCTGGCCCGTGATTATGGCGTAACCCATTATTCCGAATACGAGGAGCATTATCATCGTATTTCTCGTCTGGGCACGCTTCTTCGCCTCGGCCTTGTGGGCGTTGACGATCTCCTTGCCTCTTCCTGCCTTGACGGTCCTTACGATCGGCGTGTTGGAGTCGTCGGAGTTGGGATAGACCAGAATGTCCTGGAGGTCCTCTTTGGGCAGAAGTTCGGCCATTGCCTTTGCAAGCATCGATTTGCCTGTACCCGGCGTTCCTATCATCATCACGTGCCTGCGCTGGATTGCGGCTTTCTTGATGACCTCGACAGCATGGTCCTGGCCGATGACCTGATCGATGAGCCTTTTTGGGACCTCGATCTCGGATGACGAGTTCAGAGTTTCAAGATCGATCTCCTCGGTCTTAATCCCCGGCTGACCGGCATCTTCGGTAGAGTGATCCCCTGTGTCGGCGGAGATAAGTTTCGGCCCTTCGCCGGGCTTCCCGGGGTCGGCAGTGAAACCGGCTTCCTCAGGAGTAGAAGGGGTTTCATTAACCGGCGATTCGACAATATCTTCCGGTTTATCGATATTTTCATTTATTGTATCTTCATTATTCATTGGTATGTGTACCTCTGACAAACGATAGTGCTTATATGGTTCATTTCGATACTTTAAGTACTTTCCAGAATAGGTAATCCTGATGAAGATCATTGGTGCAGAGCATTCCCAGGTTCTTGCGGCGAAAACCGCTCATATATTAGGCGCCGAACTGCTTTCGGCAGAATTCAGATCGTTTCCCGACGGCGAACTCTACGTAAGGGCAGATGCCCCGGCAGACGATGTGGTGATTATCGGCAGCATTACGGACAGCGACTCGTTGATCCAGCTCCTCCTGCTGATCGACGCCTGCGAAGAGGCTGACAGCCTTTCGCTTGTCATTCCTTACATGGGCTATGCAAGGCAGGACAAGAAGTTCAGGCCGGGCGAACCGATCAGTGCAAGGGCCGTTGCACTGGCTCTTTCGCAGGGAATAGACAGGGTCTATACGATCAATATCCACGAGGACACGGTCCTCGATCATTTCGAGGTTCCCGCAGAGAACATAAGCATCGCAGAGAGGATCAGCGACTACATCCGGTCGATGAAGCCTGGAAATCCGCTCATACTTGCCCCGGACGAGGGAGCCGCAGACTTTGCATCTGATGTCGCGTCCTTCGGGGGTTTCGAGCACGACCACCTGCAGAAGACACGCCTTTCGGGAACCGAAGTTAACATCGCTCCGAAGAACATGGATGCGAGCGGGAGAACGGTCTTCATAGTCGACGATATCATATCCACCGGCGGAACACTGGCGACTGCCGCAGGGATGCTGAAGGAGCAGGGTGCGGCCGAGGTGCACGCCGCATGCGTCCACGGTGTGTTTACAAACGGCGGCTATGCCAGACTTGCAGCCGCAGGCATCAAATCCGTCGCCGCCAGTGACACGATAGAGTCGGGTGCAAGCAGCTTTTCAGCGGCGGAATCGATCTCAGCTGCACTGCGTAGAAGATGAAGAGAAAGATAGTAACCGATTCGACATTCTTTTTTACCGATCTCCCCCTCGATGGAGATCTTATAGTCCCATCCGCCGTCTTTGAGGAATTAAAGGACCTCAACTCGAAGATGAGGTTTGAGAAATACCGCGAATCCGGCCTCATCGTTACCGACCCGGATAGAAAATCGGTAGAAGAGGTAAAAAAAGCCGCAACGAAGAGCGGCGACATCTCTGTTCTCTCAGCGACCGATATCGATGTGG
>NZ_KN360925.1:8325-38363 GCF_000784355.1 Methanolacinia paynteri
TTAAGTGATCGCAGGCTGATTCTATTTTTATGTCATCCCTTGACGAACTCATCAACAAAGCCAGGCTTCTCCACTCGGAGGGCCGGAGCACCAGCCAGATCTCGGATGAGCTCAGCCTCTCCGCAGAGACTGTGACATGGCTCCTGACCAGGGAAAAGAGCGGAGGAGACGTGCCCAGGGACGTACTCATAGACTGGTCGAGTATAAGCTGCGATTCGAACAACCTCTGCCTTGCCGCATCGATGATGGCGCAGAGATTTTATTTTGCACGCGAACAAGCGGGACTTTCAGAAGAGGAAGGCAGCGGATTTCCGGATGTAGTCATAGGCATCGCACATTCCGGAATTCCACTTGCGACCCTTATCGCGGGAAACGAAGGTGCGATGTTCGCGATGTACCACCCGAAGAAGCATGCACAGGGCGACAGCCCCTCGGGATCGCTCAACAGCAGTTTTGCGGGCGTCTCTAACAGATCGTGCCTGATCGTGGACGATGTTGTTACCACCGGAAATACAATTACAGAGGCAATAGAATATATCCGTAAGCACGGAGGGGAGCCTGTGGGGATTTTAGTACTCTTCGACAAGAGAGGACTGAAAGAGATCGGCGGTGTTCCGCTCTATTCGCTGGTTAAGGTCGAAAGGATCGACTAATCAGGAGGATACGAAAATGGCATTAATAGATGTTGTTGTTTTTGAGATAGGAGGAACGCTTTACGCACTGGATATTCATCTCGCAAGAGAGATCGTGGAGATGATGCCTATTACACCAGTTCCGAGGGCTCCACCACATATAGCGGGCATTATCAACCTCAGGGGTGAGATTACAAACATTCTCAACCTGAACAGGATACTAAATCTTCCCGAGCACGAGAACGAAGAGACCCAGAAGATAATCGTTCTCATGCCCGATGCGTCAGGCGGATCGAATGTAGGCATCATCGTCGACAATGTCCGCAGCGTCATCCAGGTCGAGGAAGAAAATATCGAGAGTATGGACAACTCTTTTTCAAAGGAAGCGTTTGTCAAGGGCATAATCAAAGAGAAGACAGAAGACTCGGGCGCAGCAGGCAAGACGGATCTCATAATCTGGCTTGATATGAACCTGATTCTTGCCGGTTTAAATATCGAAAACCTGTAAGATGCGGCGATGATCAGAAAGAACCCGGATCGCTATAATCCGGGGAGAAAACTTTTTTAATAACTGCAACATGAATGGATATAGATCGAATGCTATATATAGAACTTCAAAACCACATTTATGGCAGATCACATAGGAGTATGTAATATGTTAGCTGGACAGCCCATTATAATTTTACGCGATAATGTCGACGTTACAAGCGGAAGGGAGGCGCAGCACTCGAATATCATGGCCTGCAAAGCCATTGCAAGTGCTGTCCGCACGACCCTCGGTCCCCGCGGAATGGACAAGATGCTCGTATCCCCGTCGGGAGATGTGGTAATCACAAACGACGGTGCAACTATTCTTCATGAGATTTCGGTAGAGCACCCTGCAGCTAAGATGATGATCTCGGTTGCAGAGGCCCAGGACGACGAGGTAGGAGACGGCACTACGACATCCTGTATTCTCATCGGCGAACTCATGGAAGAGGCGGAAAGACTCTTTGCAAAGAAAATCCACCCGACCGTTGTTGCAAACGGTTACACTCTTGCAATGGAGAAGGCACTCGAAATTCTTAACGAAAACGCGATCGAGTCCAAAGGAGAGGACAAGGAACTTCTTGTAAAGGTTGCAAACACGGCCGTTACAGGCAAGTCGATCGAGATGATGAAGGAGAAGATCTCCTCGATCGTTGTCGATGCCGTGCTCGCTGTTGCAGAAAAGGACGAGAACGGGAAATACACAGTCGACGAGGACGATGTAAAGATCAAGACGGTCGTAGGCGACAGTCTCGAAGAGGCTGAGCTTCTCTCCGGGTTTATGATCGACAAGACACGCTGCGACGAGGGAATGCCGAAGAAGGTCACGAACGCAAAGGTCGCACTTCTCGCCCAGCCTCTTGAGATAAAGAAGACCGAGACGAAGTCGAAGATCAAGATCACAACCTCCGAGCAGATGGAAGCATTTTCGGACAGCGAGAAGGCGAAGCTGAAGGAGTATGCAGATCTGATCGTTGCATCCGGTGCAAATGTGGTTCTCTGCCAGAAGGGAATCGCCGACGCAGTCCAGTACCACCTTTCCCATGCAGGAATCCTTGCAATTCAGGACGTACCCGAGAAGGACATGAAGTCTTTCTCCCGTGCACTTCACGGAACGATCGTCAACTCGGTAAAGGATCTCGACGAATCGGTCTTCGGAAACGCCGAGAGCGTCGAGGAGATGAAAGATATCAAGGCGACGAAGTTTACCGGGTGCAAAAACGGGAAGATCGTCACGATCCTCCTGAAGGGCTCCAACCAGATCTTCGTCGACGAACTCGAGCGTGCGGCCTATGATGCAGCTCGTGTCGTGATGGATGCACTTGAGGACGGGAAGTATGTTGTCGGCGCCGGAGCAATCGACGCTGAACTCTGCCTCGGCCTCCGCTCGTATGCGGCTACGGTCGGCGGAAGGACACAGCTTGCAATCGATGCGTTCGCAAACATCTTCGAGGCGATACCGAACACCCTTGCGGAGAACTCGGGACTCGATCCGATCGACATCCTCGTAGACCTGAAGTCGGCGCATGCGAACGGAGAGAAATACGCAGGAATAAACGTGTTCACCGGAAAGATCGTGAACATGTATGACGAAGGCGTAATAGAGCCGATGCGTGTAAAGAGACAGGCAATCCAGAGTGCGGCAGAGACTGCGGCACTTCTCATCAGGGTAGACGACATGATGGTTTCAAAGTCGGCCGCCCAGATGAACAGATAATTTCAATCTATTTTTTTAGTTTATTTCAAATTAAAACAGATATTTTTCAGGCAGATTCATCTCCGCCCGTGATCCCACCATCCTGGATATTCATCCTTCTTTTTGCGGCTTACAAGCCCAATAACGGCTATTATTACCAGGATAACGGCAAGTGGCGGGATGGCAAGCGAAGTCAGGGATTTCCCCCCTTCGGCAATAGAAGAATTGCCGGGTGAAGTTGTAGACGCAGCTGTTGCGATTGAAGATGGGGGGGTATTTACAAATGTTGCGGCCTGCGTAGCGATCTCAGTCTCTTTTCCCTCCGGGATTATGGTCGCATCCTCGAATATGGCAATTGCAAACCACGAGAATGACGGAGTTTCGGCACTGTAATAATAGTACGTCCCGTCTTCACCGGTGAACGTTGTAGTAAGTTCCTCCCATTCATCCGTTTCTTCGTTGAAACGCAGCATCACGACATCTCCGTAACCATATCCGTTCGATGCCGGCCAGCTCTTCTTTACCTTGAAGTAAAACGTCAGATCGGAGAGATCAGATTCATCCGCATAGTAGAGAGCTACTTCCTCGTACTCGTAGACATCCGTATCGGGTTCTCCGACAGAAGACGGGACATAACTGTCTTTTCGGACCGTTATCATAAGTTTTTCAATATCCGTTTCTGCGGTTAGAGCCACCCTGTAAACCGCACCTTTGTTCATCTCCAGCGAGACGTTTTCACCTGCCTTCAGGTCTTCAGCGAAACCTGTGCCTGTATCGGTGTTAGACCCTCCGTTCCCGCCGGACGATGATCCCCCTCCGGAGTTTACCAGTACCGTGCAGTTAAACGTCTGCACGTCTACAGTCGCGGCGACTGTCGCCGTTCCGGCGGATGACGACGAATACGTTGTCGATGAAATACCCGATGCAGTGACACCTGAAAGTGACGAAAGGCTTCCCGGACCGCCAGAAAGGCTGAACGTAACCGGGATTCCGTCCGGAACATATCCACCTGAAGAGGTATCTTCGTCCGCCGAATTTCGGGTCAGGTCCGCAATGACGGTGGATGAGCCGCCTGCTGTTATCGACGAAGGCGAAGAGGAGACACCGAGAACAAGCCACGGGGAAACATCGACCGGTCCTCCGCTTAACGCCTTCGTGTAACCGGACGGGTCCGAGTTCGTTCCCCACCAGTTATTCTCTGCATCCATGGTTCCGTCCTCCATCACAACCGCTGTCCCGGCATTGCAGTCATATATCCTGCAATATTGAATAGCGGAAATACTGTAATTGGCATAGATTACACCCCCAAACATTTTTTCTGCCGAACAGTTCGTGAAGTCGGAGGACGTGATTGTGGCATAGGTTGTATAATCAGTATCCGAAAGGATTGCTCCGGCATAATTCAACGCCGAACAGCCGGTAAAGGTGCAGGAGCTGATAGTAAGATAATTGTTGTCCATTGATAAGATCGCACCGCCGGAATCGATTCCCCTGCAATTGGTAAAAGTGCATGAAGTAACGGTGACAGTGGATAATTCCGAATACACTGCACCACCGGCACTTGCCCGGCAACCGGTAAAGGAAGAGGAGGAGATCAGGAAAGTACCCCCGGCATCATAGTTGGAGCAGATGCCCCCGCCATAACTATAGCCGCCCGTGCCATAACAGCCGGTGAAGGTACAGGAGGTTACTGTCGCATCGAGGGAAGAGATCCCGCCACCGTCATAGACCGCCTTACAACCGGTGAAAGTACTGGAGATAACGGTAGTGGTGTTAGAATATATTCCGCCGCCGTCGCAATCAGAAGTGCAATTGATGAAATTACAGGACTCTGCGGTCGCGTCCAGTGAGGATATCCCGCCGCCTATACCAAGGTGAACCTTAGAATCACTGCCGGTGTAAGTACTTACAGCACAGTCTGTGAAATTACAAGACCGGACCGTTACCGCATCGGAAAAGATCCCCCCGCCGGACCATGCAAAACAGCCGGTGAAACTGCACGATATCGCGGTCACGTCATCCGATGAGATTGCACCGCCCAGGCAGACCGATGATCCGCACCGTGTAAAACTGCATGACGTCGCATTAACGACCGCAGCACATATTGCACCCCCGGTATTCGACGAGCAGTTAGTAAACGTGCAGGACGTTGCGATAACGTTGCCGCTTGACGAGTAGATCGCACCGCCATTTCCCAAAGTCAGCGCCGAACAGTTGGTTATGACCGAAGACGAGATCTCGACACTGCCGTTGATCGTGCAGATCGCTCCGCCTTCGTCGTCAGAAACGCTTCCGTTCGTCAGTGCCAGACCCTCGATTGTGAGCGTATGGCCGGCCGTAGTGTTATCATAAAATATCCTGCCTGAACCCATCGCATCGATTATCGTGTTCCCCGCACTCCCCCCCGCGGAGAGATTTGACTTTATTGTGACGTTCTTTGAAACGGTGATATTGTACTGATGATATGTTCCCGGATTCAGGATAAGAGTGTCTCCCGGAGATGCAAGCGAGATATTAGCCTCGATCGAGTCTGTTGTATTCAGCGTCCATACTTCGGCCGATACGGGCATCGACGTCAACAACAGAAATACAAGGAAAGCAGGAAAGACCAGAAACACAGTCCGCTTTAAAGAAACGGCCCTTAAATGTATTTTCCCATGTACGACTGATATTTCCGGCTGAAGAAAACGAACATGTAGAAATTCAGGCACAATACAACCCCCGGAAAACTGTATCATGACAGGAGGAGAGAACCGATCTGCATGACATCCCAGGTTTTATTAATACTAAATCTTAAAACGTTTTTAAAAGTTGTCTTTTTGTTATCAATTTTTAACTCCACCAACTCTATGATGAAATATGATTCCGCCTCCTTCGAACGACCAATACCTTGATAAAACAGAATCCCCCCATTGGGTATTATGTCAGAGGAGACAGCAGTGTTTGCCGGAGGATGCTTCTGGCACGTCGAAGAGGCCTTCGGGAAGGTTAGGGGAGTAATCAGGACCCGTGTAGGGTATACGGGCGGGAAACTCGACAACCCGTGTTACGAGGACGTTTGCACAGGAAATACCGGGCACGCGGAAGCAGTTGAGGTCACATTCGCACCCGAAGCCGTATCATACAGGGACCTCCTTAAAGAATTCTTCAATATGCACGACCCGACGACGCTCAACAAACAGGGGCCCGATGTCGGGACGCAGTACAGGTCTGCGATCTTCTGCAGGGACGAACTCCAGAAGAACGAGGCGGAGAATTTCGTAAGGGAGCTCGAAGATGAAAGCAGGTTCGGTGGAAAAGAGATCGTCACCGAGGTAGTCCCTCTCGGGAAGTTCTGGGAGGCGGAGGAATACCACCAGAAGTATCTCTTCAAGATAAGAAACCAGGGTGTAAACCCGGAGTGCCGGGTGGATCTCGGGAAGAGGGAGTAAAACAGCCGGAAAAAACCCTTCCCGGGTTGCCCACAGGTCAGGACATTTATAATAAAAAATATTAAGCCCGGTTCTCCCCCCATAACCAAAAATATTTTCATATGCCACCTTAATCTTCGATTAAAGAACTTCTTCCGGCATAATTCTAAAAACAGGATTAAATCACAATTTATATTCGCATTTTTAGATGCATTTATTTTATCAAATTGTAAAAATATTAAATTATAGAATCCGTTTTTACAAATATTCCAATTATATCGGGAATTGCAAACAGTTACCAAAGATGAAAAAGATATTGAAATGTAACAAAACCACCGGGGGGCTTTGGTGATACGATATGGACATACCGAAAGAAGATAACATAGGAGATAACAAGAAAGTCAAGGTCGAAGCCCGGAACCTTGTAAAAATATTCGGCCCGAGGCCTGAAGCGGCGCTCGAAATGCTGGAGGAAGGAAGATCGAAGAAAGAGATCATGGAAGCGACGCAGCAGAACATTGCGCTCAACAATGTCTCGTTCGAGGTATATGAAGGCGAGATCTTCGTCCTCATGGGGCTTTCGGGATGCGGCAAATCGACACTTTTAAGGTGCTTAAACCGCCTTGTCGAGCCGACATCAGGTGAAATCCTCGTGGACGGGGAGAACATCCGGGAGATGAACGAGGAAGAGCTCCGGGAGTTCCGGAGAAACAAGATCGGGATGATCTTCCAGGGTTTTGCACTTCTCCCTCACAGGACTGTTCTCGACAACGTCGCGTTCCCGCTCGAAATCCAGGGAATTCCAATTGAAGAGAGGCACCAGAAGGCCGAAAAGGCGATAAGTCTCGTAGGGCTTGAAGGCTACGAAAACAGCATGCCCTCCGAGCTTTCCGGCGGAATGCAGCAGCGTGTCGGACTTGCAAGAGCTCTTGCGGGTGACTGCGACATTCTCCTGATGGACGAAGCGTTCAGTGCCCTCGATCCCATGATAAGAAGGGAGATGCAGGACGAACTTCTCGACCTGCAGGACAGGGTGAACAAGACAATAATTTTCGTGAGCCACGACCTTGACGAGGCGCTGAAGCTCGGCGACAGGATAGCGCTTATGAAGGACGGGGGCATAGTGCAGGTGGGAACCGCCGAGGATATCCTTACTAACCCCGAGACGAAATACGTCGAAAAGTTCGTCGAAGATGTCGACATGGCAAAAGTGCTCTCGGCAAAGGATGTGATGAAGAGGCCCGAGCCGCTTGTTTCAGTCTCGTCCGGTCCGAACAATGCCCTTCACCTGATGGAGGAATACGGGATATCGAGCGTATTCGCGGTCTCGAAGCACAGGATATATGAAGGGCTCGTGCTTGTCGACGATGCGACTGAGGCGAAAAAAAGCGGCCTCGGTCTCGAAGGCATAATCAAACGGGATATCCCGTCCGTCAGCCCCGACACACCGGTCACGGAGATCATCCCCCTGGTGGCGGAGTCGGGAATACCTATCCCGGTCCTCGATGACGAACAAAAAATAAAGGGAATAATCATCAAGGGATCGGTTCTCGCCGCCCTTTCGAGGATGGAGGTCTGAAGATGGCAGGCGATTCATATGCGATCTTTCCGAAGATTCCACTGGGCGAGGCGGTTGAGTACATCGTCGACTGGATCGACACTTACTTCGGGTGGCTTCTCGACGCGATAAGTTTTGTTCTTGACGTTTTCATATCCGCAATCAAGGACCTTCTGCTCTTCATACCCTCTTTCATCATCATACTCATCCTTGCGGCGGCGGGCTGGTATGTATCGAACAAAGACTGGAAGATGCCGGTTCTTATCGCGGCAGGGCTTCTTTTAATCCAGAACCTTCGTCTCTGGCCTGAATCGATGGAGACTCTTGCCCTCGTCATCTCGTCGACTTTCGTCGCTCTTCTGATCGCGATTCCGACTGGGATCGCCGCATCGAGAAGCGATGCATTCGACAGCATGCTACGGCCTTTCCTGGATTTCATGCAGACGATGCCGTCTTTCGTCTACCTGATCCCCGCCGTAATCTTCTTCGGGCTCGGGGATGTTCCCGGCATGATCGCAACGGTCATATTCGCGATGCCGCCTGCAATAAGGCTGACGAATCTCGGAATCAGGCAGATCCCGAAAGAGCTGAACGAAGTGGCGGATTCTTTCGGTGCGACACCAAACCAGAAACTTATCAAGGTCCAGCTTCCGGTAGCAATGCCGACGATCATGGCGGGCGTGAACCAGTGCATTATGCTTGCCCTGTCGATGACGGTCATCGCCTCGATGATTGCCGCCGGGGGTCTCGGCCTGAACGTCCTTACCGGAATCCAGAGGGTCGATATAGGGATGGGTTTCGAGGCAGGACTTGCCATCGTGATCATCGCGATTATACTCGACAGGCTCTCCCAGAACCTGATCAAAACAACGGCCTGAAGATAAACAGGAAAACCCATACATTTTTATAAGGTCAAAAAGATAATTTTTAAAAAGGACAATTTTTCCTTTTTGTGACATTTTCAGGCATATTTTAAGGACGTCCATCCTTTCTATGCCGAAAACAAACGAGGACTGGTTATGACTGGTAAATTTAAAGCAATAGGACTTATAATTTTGGTATTGTTCGCTTTTACGCTCTTTGCAGGGTGTACGGGAAACGATACGGGACAGACCGGAGAACAGACAACTGCGACTACGCCCACTCCAACGACGGGAACAGAGAGCAAGGGTGAAGTGAGCATTGGTTACGTACTCTGGGATTCCGAGATTGCAAGCACGAACGTGTTGAAGCAGGCGTTCGAGAAGGCCGGATACGATGTCGAGCTCTATGCAGTGGATGCAGGGCCGCTTTACCAGGCGCTTGCCGACGGAGATGTGGACTGTTCGGTCTCCGCATGGCTTCCTTCGACCCAGGCAAACTACTGGGACACATACGGTAACGACATCGATCTCGTCGGAAGGAACATGGAAGGAACGAAGATCGGCCTTGTGGTCCCGACGTATGTCACCATCGATTCGATCGAAGAGCTGAATGGTGTCGCGGATCAGTTTGACAGCACGATCACCGGTATCGAGCCGGGTGCGGGAATCATGCAGAATACAGAGGAGGCGATTGACGAATACAGCCTCGATTACACTCTTCTTTCGAGCAGCAGTGCGGGAATGACCGCAGAGCTTGCGAAGGCCTACAAGGACGAGGACTGGATCGTGGTTACCGGGTGGACCCCGCACTGGATGTTTTCAAGATATGATCTCAAGTACCTCGATGACCCGAAAGAAGTTTACGGGGGCGACGAGTATATCGCAACCCTTGCAAGACAGGGACTGAAAGAGGACAAGCCGGAAGTCTACGCGATTCTTCAGAACTTCAACTGGACTGCGGACGATATGTCGTCTGTGATGCTCGATATCGAGGGCGGAGCTTCGGAGGACGAGGCTGCGGCTGCATGGATCGAGGCGAACGAGAACACCGTGAACGGCTGGATCTCCTGAAACTTTAATTAATTTTTAGAATTTTTTTTAGCCTCTCGAAGCTGTTTCCATTATAACGTATTCGGCTTCGGCTATGTATTCGTCCTCGGGAACGGGGCGGCTGTCTAAAAGGATTATTACGGTGTCGGGGATGAGGCCGAAGGAGAGAAGCATCTCAGAGAGTTTTTCGCCTTCGTAAAATTCGTATTCGATATCTTTCGATTCCCTTTTGAAATGGACTCTGCACTTCATCTTTCTCACCAGCTCCAGCCCGGTCCTCTCCCGGTTTCTACCTTAATTCTATAATCGGGTTTTGATATAACAGTGTGTCAATAATTTCTACCGGGCAGAGATTACAGCGGTATGCTTATTTCTTGTAATGTCCAATATATAGAACCGGCATTGCGCAGGGAGCAGAATGCGAAACGCGTAGTGCACTGTAATTTGAGCAAATTATTATTTGCCGAGATAGTCTAGTCCGGGAAGGCGGTAGCCTCGAAAGCTACTGGTGTCCGCACCTCGGGAGTTCAAATCTCCCTCTCGGCGTATTTGTATTTTTTATTTTACCAGATTCATTCATTATATCCATTATGCAGATCTGAGATTTTTCTAGCTTTCTCCGGTACAAATCAACGAATAAATATAATCAGTCCCAATTAGCAACTAAGAATGTTTTCACAGGCAATTCAGAAAGCGATGAATTTTACATGGCCGGTTGTATGCTCCTTCAGTACAATAGGGGGGAAAACGGAAAGCCCGATAGGAGCCTGCGTTTTGCTAAACGATGAAGGATGGATAATAACCGTAGCACACCTGTTCATTCCGAGATTCAAATTTCAGCAGGATCAAAAGAACGTAGAAGCATACAATTTGGAAGTCGATAAAATAAATTCGGACGACAAACTTAATGAAAACCAGAAACGGAAAAAGATCTCGAAGATAAGCAAAGACGAAAAATGGATCACCAATTTTTCGGACGTCGCATTCATCGATAAAAATCAATACACCGTCGAACGGGTGATCTCGAACACGCAACTCGACATCGCCATAGCAAAACTAAAAGATTTCAAACCGCAGGAATCCGTCGAATACCCGGTCTTCAAACAGCCGACAGAAATAATGCCCGGAAAATCGGTATGCAAATTAGGATTCCCGTTTAACAGCATAAACTCCGAACTCGTCAAAACAGACGGCAGGGAATTTTTCCGGTTTATAAACAACCCGTTCCCCATGGCCTTATTCCCCATAGACGGAATAACCACGAGAACACTAAAAGGCGAAAAGACAAAAGACGGCTTCGAGAACCTCTTCATCGAGACATCATCCCCCGGACTCAGGGGACAGAGCGGAGGGCCGATCTTCGACACCAACGGCGTAATCTGGGGAATTCAGAGCCACACCGCACACCTCTCCCTCGGTTTTTCGCCGAAGATAAACAGAAACGGCAAAGAAGTCGAGGAGAACCAGTTCATAAACCTCGGCGTAGGCGTGCACCCGGTAACAATCAGCCAGTTTCTCGAAAGAAACGGGATAAAATATCAAACGGCGGATTATTGATACTCCGGGATTAAAAATCATTCGCCGACAGCAAGCTGGCGGTAAGCCGGATATGTCTCATAGGCACTGAAAACCTGCCCGGATGCATTTACCTGAACGACTATCATCGAAGGGAACAAGCGATCGTCAGGGTCCGGATCTTCCGGGTGAAAGACTATCTGGGTGTAATCCTCTTCCGTAGGGGAATTTTCGAACTTCGAAAAACCGATTGAAGTGAGATTCCTGTTCCCCAGTAATTCGACGACCTCCGGATCGCTGAGAGCCTTGTTCAGGTCGTCAAGCGACGGGTTATCCTGCGGATTTTTCACTCCTGTCGCAGGCAACATATTCATACAGGACAATAAGACCGCAATCGTCGCCACTACAATAATTACAGCCACTATTCCGACAATAACAACCTTATTCCGGCTTTCTATCTTCATTTTCTTCCCGCTTAAGTAAAAACCCCTTATTTTAAGATAATTATAACAATGCCGATACCGGAAGGCAGGCGTCAGAGGAACTTTTCAGGAAAATTTGTTGGAATATCGGTATCCCGGAGCTTAAAAATTGAGGGAAAACTGATGAATCCCTATACGCACCTGCTTCCCGAAATGTCCTCGACAATTCTTTTCGCAGGCCCGGACAGGTGGTAGCTGACAATCCTTCCGTCCTTCGTCGAACAGACAAGCCCGGAATCTGTCAGCCTTTTCATGTGCCACGATACCGTCGAACATGTGGTTTTTATGAGGGAGACTATCTCGTTCCTTGATGCGCCGGGCGAATCAAGGAGATATTCACAGATTGTGAATTCGGTATCGTTCCGGAGGATCGCGAGCATCTCCATCTCCTCGCGTGTATACCTGCCGGAATTTTCGAAATAGAAACTCCGCCCGTTCTTTGTCAAAACCGCGATCCTGTGCTCCCGCCTCAGGACCTTTAAGTGATAATCCAGGGTGCCCCTGTTGACATCGAGACCCTTCTCGATATCCGTAAAGCACACGCCCGGATTATCAAGGACATGCCTGTATATGCCGTTCCTCAGCTCGTGATCGAGCACGGTCTTAACCTCGACGCGGCGGAAATTCAGGGCAACAAGACCTATCCCGCCCAGGATAATCTCAGCTGGAAGGACCATAACCGGGGATATCATGGCAAGAGTCACGGCAGCAAGTACGAGGGGGGAGACCTGCCACAGGTCCAGGGGGACCGGCGCTTTCGACTCTTCGCTTACAGGAGGGGCTTCATCCCAGTTCTGGACGGAATACTGCATGGATGTCGCTCCTGCGGATGAAATCAGGGATGAAACCAGTATGAGCAGTGCCGCTGCATAGATGACTCCTGATATCCGGTTCTGCTTTTTTACTCTCATAGCCCTTACCATCTGAGTTTTTAATCTGCATTTATTATTAATCTTCTGTGAGAGGAGTCAATATATACCGGAATCAAAGGAATAATGCAAAACGGAAACCGTCCGCCCGATAACAGTCCGAAAACCTGACAGGCAATAATACGATAATTCTCACAGAAATCATTTACATAAAGCTATAAAGATTCATTTAACAACTGGTGACTATACAATGGGGTCCGAATATCATAAAAAAATAACAGGAATCGCAATAATTTCCGTATTTATCCTCTGCTGCCTCGCACTTCCGGCAGCGGCCGGAGACAATTTCACCATAGACCCGATCCCCGACCAGATAATCTGGGACGACTTACTGGAGATTACGGGAACCGCCTCGCCGGGAGAAGAAGCGGTAATCGGGCACTATATAATCGAAGGGTACTGCTCCGACGTGAAAGACGTGCAGGGCGATCCCGACCCGAATCAGCAGACGAGAGGTATGAGTTATTCGAGTTTTCAGGGAGACAAGCCGACATGGGGATATAGTACCACCGTCAGTTGGCGGGCTCCCGGCGATTATACTCTTGTCGTCTGGAAGAGAGGAGACGATCAGAACAAGATCGCCAAAAACCTGCGTATATCATACTCCGCCGGAAACGTGAAGATGGTCGAGGTCTACGAACCCGGGGCGGAGGGGCCGGTACTGGACCAGTCGGAAATGAAGGAGAACAGCTTCTACTACCAGACCACATACACAACGCCGAATTCGGGAATGAACCTTGTTTTCAGGCCCGACCTCGTCCAGACTGACGGAAAACTGGCAAAAGGTGAATCACTGAGTATCGAAGGAAACGGAGTTGCAGGCAAAAATATTATGGTCTGGATAAACAGGAAGTCGTCCTCGAGTTCAGCCAACATATATGAAAAGGTCAAGATGCTCCGGACCGACGAGAGAGGAAAAATAAGTTCGAATAACCAGCTCCTCTCGGCAAACGAGACGATGGAACTTCTTTCAGGCAAGTACAACATATACGCCGTCACAGGAACGGAAGATGAGCTTTCGGAGATCGAAGAGAAAATCACTTACTTCGGGGAGGGATATCTTAAGATAAGCGAAGGTAATAATCCCTACCAGCAGTTCATGCTGATCCTCGAAGAACCATGGATCAATATTTCGGGAGTTGAGGACGGTTACCTGCCTGATGCGGTCAGCGGTTCGACGGTAAACTTTACAGGGACTACCAACCTCAACCCCGGATCGCAGCTGGCTCTCACGATCGAGCCTTCTTCGGTCCCTGATTCAGGCGAATTCGCCACACGGATCACCGGAATAGAGGTAAACGAAGGCGACCCGAACAACTGGAATACAGAGTATAACACATCCTCTTCAGGAACAGGCGAGTTCGTCGCGACCATATCGAACCCCGGCGGCCTGGCAGAGGCAACCACCGTGATCAACATATACGACAAGACGTATTCGGCCGGGGAAGTCGAGAAAGATTCGCTCCTCGTCGAATCATTCACTATCGACCCGGAGACAAAGGATATAACAACTGAGAGTCCACCTTCAAACAACGCGGGTACAGTGCCGACGGCGGTCATCATGTTCGAGGCAGGGCTGATTTTCGTTATCGCTGTCTGTGCAGTTGTAATCTATAAGAAACGATAATACATGTTAAAGAGGGGGTTTTTGGTATGTGCGATATGTCTGGTTATACTGATTGTCGCGGCATACCCGTGTGCAGCTATAAAGACACCGGAGCCTGTCGTAATAGCGAAGAGTGATTCTGCGAAGTTCAACTCGATCGCATTCGACAACGAGACGGTGGCATGGATAGAGTACGGTCCGAATGCAGACAATACGACCGGAAGCTCTCTTCATAAGTTCGATATCTCAACAGGACGACAGGAGACGGTGATCGTCGATCCTTCGGGCAAGTTCAGCCTCGATCTCTCGGGCTCTCGCTATGTATGGTCAGACCAGAGGGCGATCTTCCTCTACGACGAAAACGAGCATGTTCTCAAATTCCTCTACTCCAACAACAAACAGGACAACCCGGTAATAGACGGCGACAGGGTGGTCTGGGAGGAGAAGACGGCGGACCAGTCTTTTTTGAGGATGTACGACATCTCTACCGGAGAATACGGTGACGCAGTAAAGGGAGTAGATAAGGATACCGACTGCCTGCTTCCTGCAATTTCAGGAGACCGCCTGGTATATATCAGCATGGAGCAGGGTTCTTCCGCGATCTATCTTATGCTGTACAACATGACGACCGGGGTGAAGACAAATGTCGCCAGGCTTCCTTCGACTTACCAGCCGCCGGCTATCGACGGGAACCTGATCGTCTGGGCTGAGAGCTACGACGAATATTATTCTGTTTACATGTACGATATCGACAAACAGATGACGTCGGTAATCTCCCCGATGACAGGATACCAGATGTACCCGGATATCTCCGGCGACTGCGTCGTCTGGGTATATTACGGACAGAAGGGTGAAGACCTGGAGAACGGGGGTAGTATATACCTGTATGATTCCAAAGCGGGGAATGCATCGGTGATCTCACAGGAAGGAGAAAGGCTGGACTTCCCGCGGATCTCCGGCGACTACGTGGTATGGACGGACAGGGGAGAAAACTCAAACGATATCTACCTCTTCGGAATTCCGGAAGAGGGACAGGCGATCTCGGGCGGAACACAGAACAGCTCTTTTTTATCCAGTC
Source organism: Methanolacinia paynteri (assembly GCF_000784355.1). Taxonomy (NCBI): domain Archaea; kingdom Methanobacteriati; phylum Methanobacteriota; class Methanomicrobia; order Methanomicrobiales; family Methanomicrobiaceae; genus Methanolacinia; species Methanolacinia paynteri. Next base: position 23,673 of record NZ_KN360925.1, read on the forward strand.
CGACCCCTTTTCCCACACCTGATACGAAGATCAGGTTTTATTCCAGCATAAAGGAAGGGGAGGTCCAGTGGTATACTCTTTCGCCTTCGGAGAACGAATCGCAGATCTCGTTCGAGCTCAGGTGGAACGACCCGGACGACGAACTTTCGCTCTCGGTCGCTGGGCCGGACGGCTCGATCTGGTGCTTCTCGGACGAGGACGATCATAATGACGACTCCTGCGTGAGGATGACGATATCGGGCCTGAGCACGGCCTACAGCATCAAGAAAAAATGGACGATCGCGGTCTCGGGTGAATCCGTTTCGGAGGATAAGGCATATTACGATGTCTGCTGGTATTGAGTTCTTTTATTACATATGAAATCTTACGCAATAATTTATCTGATAAAGGACCATATTAGAATCAGGAATGAAATTCAAAGTAATCATTGAGAGAGATGAAGACGGGATCTATGTGGCGGAGATACCTGAGCTTCCGGGCTGTCATACGCAGGCAAAGGACATCCCTACTTTGATAGAACGGATAAAGGAAGCGGCAGAACTTTACGCAGAAGATTTTGAAAATCTTCCAAAAATGGAGTTTATAGGCCTCCAGCTGATAGATATTTCTGTTTAAATCACCAGCAATGCAGCGTTTAACACCCCAACCACCTGATAAAGTCTGCAAAACTCTTGAGAAATTGGGTTTCATTCAGGTTAGGCAAAAGGGGAGCCATATATTCTATCGCCATCCTGATGGAAGGACAACTGTTGTTCCGTTTCATAAAGACGAAGACCTTTCAAAAGGTCTGCTTGCTAAGATCATTCGTGATTGCGAAATATCCAAAGAAGAATTTTTTAGTTTGTTGTGACCTCTTTTTTTGGAGTCTGTAGATGATGGCAGACTCTTTCATAGGGCAAAATAGAAGGATGCCTTCAAGAAGAAGTGACAACCCGAATATCTCATTTTGACCGGCGATCAATAATTCATAACTAAAATCTCGCTGATCTCCCCTCTCTTTTCCCCGTCGGAATTGATCATCCTCTTTGCAGGAACCCTCTCGATCCTGAAACCACTGTAGAGATCGTCGAAGAAATCGTCGGCCGGGTCGATATTCTTCGGATCCGAGTTGCTGAGAATCAGCCTTGCGCCCTTCCCGTCGCATTTCTTAAAAAAAGATGCAAGCCTCCTCTGTTCGCAGTCGTCGAACCCGTTCCTCGAATAGGTAGTAAAAGACGCCGTCGGGCTCAGGGGCCTGTAGGGAGGATCGAAGTACACGAACGAATCCTCCCTGATGCATTTCATGGAATCGGCAAAATCACCGCAATGAATCTTTGTATTCGAAAGAATCCCCGAATCCGCCCTCAAAAGATCGGGATTTACAATCTTGGGGTTCTTGTACCGCCCGAACGGGACGTTGAAACTGCCCTTCGAGTTCACCCTGAAAAGACCGTTGTAACAGGTTCTGTTCAAAAATATTATCTGTGCAGCTCTCGGAACCCATTTCTTCCCGTACCTCTTGAAATTGATGCCGTTTCTTTCTTTGTTTAACCTTTCACGAACCGAGTAAAAATATTCGCTTCTGCCGGGAGAATCAAGCTTAAGATAATCCCGCGACATCCCTTCCAGGCATTCGATAAGATCCTCGACATCCTTTCTCACGACATTATAGGCAAGAACAAGTTCCTCGTTGCTGTCGAATATGTGACATTCCTCGAAAGAAAAGATACTGTTCAGATTAAAAAAGACCGCACCGCCGCCGATAAAAGGTTCGATAAAAGAGGTGATTCCACCGTTTTTCAGTTCAGGGGGAATTCGTTTTAAAAACTCATCCAGAAGCTGAGTCTTCCCGCCCGCCCACTTAAGAAAAGGTTTCGCCACTGTATCTGCCATAACAAATCCCAAATCCACGATTATGGAGGATGCTCATAGTATAAATCCTTTCATAATAAAAATTTCGTATCAATTAAAAAATAATTGAATTAAAAAACCGACAGGGTTTATTTATTCCCTGTAATTTTTATGATATGATATCCAAACTGCGTCTTGACAGGGCCTGTTACATCCCCATCCTTTGCCGAGAATGATGCGTCCTCGAACTCCTTAACCATCATTCCCTTCCCGAACCAGCCGAGATCCCCACCTTTTCTCCCCGAAGGGCATGTCGAATACTTCTTTGCAAGCTCCTCGAAATTTTCGCCTGAGTTAAGTTTTGCAAGTATGTCTTTTGCTTCCTTCTCAGAATTTACAAGGATATGAGATGCCCTGACTTTTTTTGCCATCCATAGGTATTTGACCGTTTTCACAATTAGAGTTTTGTTTTATCAGCCCTTGATCATCACAAGCATCATCTTGAATTTCGTTACCGCCGACACCGCATGCGGCTCATTTGCCGGGAAGATGATCGTCTCTCCCGCCTTCATCAGGAAAAGCTCCCCGGAGAGGCGGACCGAACACTCCCCCTCGAGAATAGTCACCATCGCATCGAAAGGTGCAGTATGCTCCGAGATCTCCTCCCCGTCGTCGAAGGAGAAAACTGTAACGCTGCCTGCACTGTTGTTGATCACCATCCGGCTCGAAACGGTTCCGGGCTGGTACTCCACGAGGTCTCCGATGGTCATTACCTTTCCTTTGAGCTCATTGCGGTTTTTATCGGTCATAACTCATACACTGCTAAATGAGATGACTTTTCTCCGATAAAAACCCTGCGGCGCACCGGAAACGCTAAATATTGAAGAAGAGACTTTTTGCTATTATATAATCCCGGCAACGACGCCATTTTTTGTGCAGCGGGGTGATCGAAATGACGAAAAAAAACACGACAAAAGGAATCGTCCGGCACAGGAGCTTTACAAAACTGATGGACTTTTCGGGCGAAGAGATAATAAACCTCGTAGAGCTCGCAAAACAGCTTAAATCAGCGAGAGCAAACGGGACAGAGACAAAGCATCTCAGGGGGAAACAGATCGCCCTGATATTCGAAAAAGCCTCCACAAGGACGAGATGCTCGTTCGAGGTGGCGGCAAGAGAGCAGGGGGCCGACGTTACGTATCTCGGGCCGGAAGGCTCCATGATAGGATACAAGGAATCCATGAAGGATACGGCAAGGGTTCTCGGAAGGCTCTACGATGCGATAGAATACCGGGGTTTTTCACAGGAGAGTGTCGAAATACTTGCAGAATATTCGGGAGTTCCGGTATATAACGGTCTTACGGACGAGTTCCACCCGACCCAGTTCCTTGCTGATATTATGACTATGGTCGAGCATTCGGGAAAAGATCCAAAGGAAATCTCGTTCTGCTTCACCGGCGACTGCAGGAATAATGTTGCGCATTCGCTCATGACAGGCGGGGCAAAACTCGGGATGGACGTAAGAATATGTGGGCCGATGAGCCTGATGCCCGACCCGGACCTGACAGAGACATGCAGGAGGATTTCGGAGGAGACCGGTGCCAGGCTCATGCTTACAAGCGACAGGAGAGAGGCGGTCAGGGGCGTGGATTTCATCTATACCGATGTCTGGGTCTCGATGGGCGAGCCGTTCGGGAAGTGGCAGGAGAGAATCGATCTCCTTCTCCCGTACAGGGTCGATATGGAGCTGATAGAGGCGACCGGAAATCCGAAGGTCAGGTTCATGCACTGCCTGCCGTCGTTTCACAACAGGGAGACGGAACTGGGTGAGAAGATCTACGAAAAATACGGGCTTGAAAGCCTCGAAGTCACCGATGAGGTCTTCGAATCGGAATATTCCGTCGTCTTCGACCAGGCCGAGAACAGGATGCATACTATTAAGGCGATAATGGTCGCGACACTGTCCGGCCCGGAGAAATAGCATGAAAGAGAGGACGGTTCTCGTCGCACTCGGGGGAAACGCCCTCCTGAAACGCGGAGAAAGTCCGGACCCCGCAGTCCAGAGAGAGAACGTCCGCAGGGCTGCAGAGGCCCTGGCACCGCTTGCCAAAGAATACAGACTGGTTCTCACACACGGAAACGGGCCGCAGGTCGGCCTTCTTGCACTCCAGGCGGCGGCATATACGAAGAGCGAACCGTATCCGCTCGACATCCTCGGGGCGGAGACAGAAGGGATGATCGGGTACCTGATCGAGCAGGAGCTCAGGAATATCCTCCCGGCAGACGTCCCGGTCGCGACAATGCTCACGATGACGGCGGTGGACCCTGACGATCCTGCATTCGGAGACCCCGAAAAGTTCGTCGGCCCGGTGTATACCAAAGAGCAGGCGGGAGAGGTCGGGAATGCGACGGGGTGGACGTTCAGGCAGGACGGTTTCGACTGGAGACGGGTCGTTCCCTCTCCCGAGCCGGTGAAGATACTGGAAATGAAGCCGATCAGGTGGCTGATAGAGAAGGGTGCGATCGTGATCTGTACGGGCGGTGGAGGGATACCGGTCGTACCTTCACCGGGAGGCGGATATTCGGGGATCGAGGCCGTGATCGACAAGGACCTTGCAAGTGCCATACTGGCAGAAGAACTCAGGGCCGACCTGTTCATAATGGCGACGGATGTCGAAGGGGTTTATCTCAACTGGAAAGAGGAAGACAGGGAGCTTATCGGGGAGACCACCCCGCGATTTCTGGGAGAAAACCGGCATCATTTTCCGCCGGGATCGATGGGCCCGAAGGTCGATGCGGCGTGCAGGTTCGTAGAGGCGACCGGGAACCCTGCAGCGATAGGATCGCTCGAAGAGATCGCGGAGATTGCAGCGGGAAGTGCGGGGACGATTGTCCGGCGGGAGAGTGAGACGAGATGAAGCCCGGAGTATACTCGGAGGTCGGAAGGCTGAGGACGGTCATAGTCCACCGGCCGGACATGGCTCTCAGGAGACTAACACCCTCGAACCACGACGAGTATCTCTTCGACGAACTCCTGTGGGTCGACCGGGGGATCGAAGAGCACGACGCGTTTACAAAGATACTGGAAGAGAACGGAGTTGAAGTCCTCCGGCTCGACAGGCTCCTCGAAGAGACGCTCCGGTCGGGCGATGCGAGAGAGTACATCCTCGGGGGCGTATTCCCCGGAGATGCACCGGGGGTCTCGATAGCCGGGCGGCTGAAGGACGCCCTTATGGAGGAGGAGCCGGAGATCCTTGCGGGATACCTCACGGGAGGACTCGCCGTAGACGAGATGGAGATACCGGGTATGAGCGGAATTAAGAGCAGGTCGCTCGTCGCTGCCGCAGCAGGGCCCGATTCATACATCCTCCCCCCGCTCCCGAACACCCTGTTCTCCCGCGACCCGTCGAGCTGGATCTTCGGCGGAGTCACAATCAACCCGATGTACTGGCATGTCAGGAGAAGGGAGGCTCTCAACGTCTCCGCGATATACAGGTACCACCCGGAATTTTCGAAGAGCAACTTCGAGTGCTGGCACCCGAAGGGGGACTTCGCCGGTGTCCCCCCGCCGGGCTACGGGAGAAACACGCTGGAAGGCGGGGACATAATGCCGCTTAAGAAAGGATGCGTCCTTGCGGGGATCAGCGAGAGGACGGGTTCGGGCATGATCGAAAATCTCGCTTCCACCCTCTTCGCAGGAGACGAAGCGGAAAGGATCATCGTGTCCGATATCGGCAGGGACAGGAGCCATATGCATCTCGACACCGTCTTTACGATGATAAACGAAGATACGGCCACGGCGTACCCGGGAGTCCTGGAGAAGAGCAGGACATGGTCGCTCTTCTCCGGCGACTGTGAGGGAACATTCAGTATAAGGAAAGAGGCCGGTCTTGTTCCGGCGATCGAAGACGCACTCGGGATCGACACCCTCAATATCATCCCGACAGGCGGGGACAGGTACGAGGCGGAACGGGAACAGTGGGACGACGGGAACAACGTCCTTGCAGTAAGGCCCGGTGTCGTCGTCGCGTACAGGAGGAATGCCAGGACGAACAAAAGCATGGAAAAAGAGGGAATCGACGTAATTGAGATCGAGGGCTGCGAACTCAGCAGGGGCAGGGGAGGTACCCACTGCATGACATGTCCGGTGACAAGAGACGGGATTTAGACAGATTAGAGGTCCCAGATCTTTTTCAGGTCCCGCATCTCTTTTATCTTAAGCCATTCCTCGTCCGTACGTGCGAATTCAAGCACCAGGTCGTCGGATGTATCGGCGATCTCGTTCAGGCGGGGGTCTTCATGGCCTTTGAGGATTCCCTTTAACTCGTGGGAGAGATTTATTATGCCTTCTGCGGTCTTATGATAGAGTTCGCCCGAGTCTTCGAGCATCTTTTCATAGGTGATGTCTTCGATAACCGCCATCACGTATGCGACCATATGGCCTTCTTTTACAGGGATTTTTGTAATCTTCAGGGTGTGCCCGATCTCCCCAGTCATGACCTCCAGGGTGGAAAAGTTCTCCCTGCCTTCGGTAAATGTGGTCATGAAGTCGTTTGTAGACCCGAAGAGCGGAAAAATTCCTGCCTTTTCGGCAGAAGCCCTGAAGGTGGACTCGGATATATTGAAGAAGACGCAAAGCTCGGCGAACTTCCTGTTGTATAATACGATCTTCATATTGCCGTTCAATACGAACAGCGGGTTTTGAAGAGATTCGAAGATATGATTTTTCAGGCGTTCGGTATCGGTCCCCACCTCAACCGTTTCCTTTTCATGAAGACGGGAGATCGCCGGTCCTGCTTCGACGGCGGTCCCGTATGATGACGGCGATTCCTTTTCAGCCCCTTCATCCCGGTTCCTGGTCTTTAGCACCCTGTGCTTGTGTATCGCCATCTCGATATTGGAATAAAGCTCCCTCTCGCGGAAGGGCTTTATCAGGAACCCGTAAGGCTGGGTCTTGAGAGCCCGCATAAGGGTCTGTTCGTCGGAATGAGCTGTAAGGAAGACGACCGGGATGTCCATCGACCCGGATATCCTGTCGGCGGTCTCTATGCCGTCGATATCTCCTCTTATCCTGATATCCATCAGTATAAGGTCGGGCTTCTTCTCGGCAGCCAGCCTGATTGCGTCCCTGCCGTTGTCTACGGTTCCTGCAACCTCGTACCCGAGAGCTTCAAGAGTGTCCTCGAGCGTCATTGCCACCATAACTTCATCTTCAACAACAAGAATTCTTTTACCGCTCATCAATAACCCCTCGCAATACATACCTTATACTGCTGGTTATAAATAAACCTGATCAAAAGGAACCGCAAATTCGCCATTTTTTTAAATATAATCATAACAACCACACCCCCATGCCTCAAAACAGCCGTCTCCGGCATACGTGATATTCGTGTCAGAGCGGATTATTTTTTGGAAAGCCTGTGCCTGGCTATTGCAGCCTCTATATTAGCGTAGAGCTCTTTTTCCCTGAACGGTTTTACCAGGAATCCGTACGGTCGGGTCTTCAGCATTCGTGACAAGGTCTCCTCATCCGAATGTGCAGTAAGAAAGATAACCGGTACGTCCATCTTTTCGTTTATTCTTTCGACAGTTTCTATACCGTCGATATCTCCCCTGAGCCTGATATCCATCAGTATGAGATCGGGCTTCTCCTTTTCGGCAAGCTCGATTGCCGAACGGCTGTCGTCTGCTGTTCCGGCGACCTCGTACCCGAGATTGAAGAGCGAGTCCTCGAGTGTCATCGCCACGATCCCTTCATCTTCAACAACAAGAATTCTCTTTTTATCCTCTGCCAACAGGATCACTTCCCTTGCTCGGGATGTTTGGGGAATATAAAGATAAACCTTGTCCCTTCCCCGGTGATTATCTCGGCCGTACCCCTGAGCTGTTCGACGGCAAGCCTCCGGACAAGCCGCATGCCGAGGGATTTGGATCCGTCGAGGTCGAAGTCGTCCGGTACGCCTACACCGTTGTCAGAGACCTCGAGATAATAATTTTCGTCTTCACTCCTGAACACGAGCGAGATCTCACCGGAATCCCTGCCTGTAAATGCATACTTTATCGCGTTGGATATAATCTCGTTGATAATCAGACTGCACGGTATGGCGATATTTATCGGCAGGCTGATGATCTCTATATCGGTTTTAAGTTTGATATCCTTGTATTCCGTAAAAGAGAGCGAATCGATCAGGCTCTGGGCAAGATTTATGAAATGCTCCCTCGCGTGGATATCGGAGAGGCTCTCCGACCTGTAAAGGGCCTCGTGCACCATCGCGATTGCCATTATCCTGTTCTCGCACCTGAGAAGAGAATCGCGGGCCGACGGGTCTTCGACGTTGCGTGACTGCATCTTGATTAAGCCCGAGATTATCTGGAGATTGTTCTTCACCCTGTGATGAACTTCCTGCAGGAGAACGGTCTTCTCTTCAAGGGAGCTGAGTATCTGCTCCTCGTAGCTCTTCCTCTCGTTCTGGAGCAGGATATCGTGAATTGCAAAGGAGATATCGCTTGCAAGTTCGTTGAATAGTCCCAGTTCCTCCTGGTCTTCAGAGAGCCCTGAGGGGATCGAGATTATAATGACACCGAATACCACGCCGAATACGTTCTCCCCGTAATCGAGACGGCGGCATAACAGTTCGCCCTCGTCGCCCGGATCGCCTTCCGGGTACATGAGTCTTGAGAGCGATACGATCTCGGTGGTCCTGAGGGTCTCGACAAGGATCTTGGGAGGATTCCCTGATTTCGTCTTCCGGATAATCTCGGCCACATCCTCCCGGTCGCCGGAGCCTGCGGAGTCCAGGTACGACCCGTACCGGTCGGTAAGGATGACCCAGGCATCCAGGTATCCCCTCGTTTCCACGAGAAGTTTCGATGCGCCGTTTATCAGATTATTGATGTCGGTCTCCCTCACGATCAGTTCGTTTACGTTTCTTACGGCTTTGAGTACCCTGTTTAAGTGGCTGATCTTCTCTTCCGCGTTCTTTCTTTCCGTAATATCGAGATGCGTTCCGGTTATTCGCACGGCTTTGCCTGAAGAATCACGTTCGAAAACCTCTCCGCGTGCTGCGATCCACCGCCATTCCCCGTCCTTCGTCTTCAGGCGGTACTCCGTCTCATAGTACGGAGTTTTTCCTTCGAGATGGGCCCTGAGTTTACGCTCCTTTTCATCCTTGTCGTCGGGGTGTATGATCGCGTCGAAAGACATCCTGCCTTCTTCATAATCCTCAGGCGAATACCCGAGCATGGTGAATAAGGCATCACTGTAGAATAATTTGTCGTCCCTGAGATTCCAGTCGTAGATCCCGAGTTTGGTACTTTTGAGTGCCAGGTCGAGCATCTCGGAGCTCTCATACAGTTTCCTTTCGGCTTCCTTTCTCTGGGTGATATCCATGACCATCCCGATAAAAGAGAATTTTCCTCTATGGAGCATCATGCTCCCGTAGATCTCTACGTCGTTTAGGGTTCCGTCTTTCTTAATACCGCGGGCTTCGATATGAAAATCGGGTATCTTCCTCCCGTTTCCTCCGTTTCCGTTTATCGCCGCTGATTTGAAACTTTGAACCGTATCGATAAGCAGCTGCCTGTAATCCGGGTGTATCAGTTCGACGAGATTTACGTTCCCGAGCATCTCTTCACGGGTGTACCCGAAGATCTCGGCAAGCTTCGGGTTGACGTACTTGAAGGTGAAATTCTGAATATGATAGACACCGACGAGGGATCTTTCGATCGGAATCCTGAAGATCTCGTCTGTCTCCGCCCGGCCGATTGCAGATGAGATGATATCGCCTGCAATCATTATGGCCTCCGTTTCGATGTCGGACCAGATCCTCTTCACGCTCTCTACGAGGCACATAACTCCCCTGAACGAGCCGTCGACCGTCAGGATGACAGCAATCAGGGTCTTTATGTTCAGTGTTTCGAAGATCTTTCTGTCCTCACCGGAGACGGATTCGATATCGAGATACACGACCTTATCCATTTCGGGAGGACAGGTTGTCATTCCCCGCCATTCCTGGAATACGCTGAGCCTGATTAGAGATTCAACGTTGGGAACAAATGCATTGTCGTCATTGACCCACTTATACACGTTCTCCGGCGAATACGAATCTTTGAGGGTCCATTTTACCTCGAACAGGCATACCGAAGCCACATCGGCGGCCTTTCCGAGTCTTTCAAGACTCTCGCTGATGTTGTCAGCCCCTGCATCGGCCCTGAGGAAGTTTTCGGCAATAATACTGACCGCATCAAGAATTGCATCCCTCGACCTTATTTCGTCTTCATGCTTCTTTCTCAGGGTCACGTCGCGGTCTATTACAAAAAATGCCTCGGAATCGCCCCATTTCCCGACAACTGCCTTCATTTCGACAGGAATCTTCTCGCCGTTGCTCTTTACCAGGTTAAAGGGCATTGTAATAGATTTATCCGAGATACGGGACCTGATCTCCCTGTCGAACACTTCGAAGGACGGACTGCCATGAATCGCCGCTATATTCATCTCTTCAAGCTGGCGTGTGGTATAGCCGAGTTTCCCGGAGACGGTGGAATTCGTATGGATTATTCCGCCCTCGTTGTCATAGATGAATATGAAGTCGTCAAGGGATTCGAACAGTGATTCGAGGTTGCTCTTGGCGATTATGATCTCCTTTTCCGCGTGTATCCTCTTTAGAGCGCTTCCGAAGATATGTGCGATCGAGTTGAGGGAATTTTTCGACGACTCTGAGAACTTCTTTCCCTTATCGGTTACGGCAAAAATGCATCCTACCGGTTTGTTCGTCATATATACGGGGACTATCAGGACACTTCTTTGGAGATGTGGTTCTTCTTCTGCCGGAACGATCCCGAGGGCGGCGGAATCGATCTCAACGGTATCTCCGCCTGCGATAAACTCCCCTATCCTGTCCCCCGGATCTATTGTCGAAAAAGATTTTTCAAACGGTTCGGGGAGATTATGTGACGATACCAGCCTGTAAGCATTTTTTTCATCATTCAGGAGGTATATTCCAACCCAGCACGTATCCGATATGTTTCTTGCCGCATATGAGGTGAAAGAGGATGATGCACCGATATTGGAACCTCTCAACAAGGCATTGCTGAGCGAACTTACAATCTGGCTGTTCTCCACATTCCTCTTGCTTTCGGTGATATCGGTTACAATGAAAAGAATATATCTCTCAAAGAGCCTTTCGGCAAATACCAGCAGTTCGAGCTTCTCCCCGTCCTTCGATTCGTATTCTATCTCAAATGTCGAGGACTTACCGGCGTTTTCAATGCGGGCCCCGAAGAAGTCCGGGTTGACGCTCCGGGCCCGTTCGAAGAAGAGACCTGGATCGTATACGAAGGCGTGGTTCTTCTCGACAAGGCTCCTCTCTTCGGAATCGTAGATGCAGATGCCGCGGGTCGTATTCTCCAGGAGTCCGTAGTACTTCTTCTCGTTATAACGCACCTCAAGAATTATCCGCGAGATGATTATGCTCATGCTTATGAATACATAGAACTGGACCATCGAGGGAACGAGCTCGTAAAAATCCGGGCCTGCCGATAATGCCGAAAAGATCAGGTATATGAATCCGATGAACACGTTGATAATCAAACTTTTTTCAGGAACGAGGAGAGAGATCAATACGATCAAAAAGAAGATCACCTGGGATATTACGATAAAGGACTCGCCTGAGAGCATGAATATGACTACTTCCGACATAAAGAAGCTGATTAAAGCGATTATTGAAAGCCAGAAAAGTTGTTTCTGCCTCAGGAGGATAGCAAAGTCCACGATAGACAGTTACAAATTATGAAGTTTATAGTTTTCTGAAAACGTTCATGAAACGGAGTTTACATGCACTGTTTCATGCAAATCACAATGTGATTTTCATGTTAAATTGCAGGGATATTGAAAAATAATGCCTGTTGAGGCCATCCCTTTTTTACCGGACGGAGGGATTCAAGATTCGAACGGGACTTCAATTATCCATTCCGTTCCTTTGCCGGGGTCAAGCGAGATGCTGCCTTCAAGCTGCGAGGTGATTATGTTCCTTACAAGGCTGAGGCCGAGTGATTTTGCATCCTCTAAAACGAAATCGCCCGGGATTCCGACTCCCTCGTCCTTCAGTCTCAGTTCTATTGAATCGCCCCTGTTTACAAGACTGATCGAGATGATGCCTTCTTCACCGTCGGGATAGGCGTATTTTATTGCATTTATCAGAAGTTCGTTGATTACAAGACTGATCGGGGTCGCGAGGGCCAGGCTGAGCTCCACATCGTCACCGTCGATCTCGAGGGCCAGACGGTGTCCGGGGTCGTAATTTTCCAGGATCTCCTCCCCGATCTTTTTGAAATGCTCTTTTGCAGGTATGCTCGATATCGAATCGGACCTGTAAAGCCCCTCATGAACGGCCGCTATCGAGAAGATCCTTGTCCTCGCCATCAGGAGACCTTCCCTGACCCTCGCATGATCGATATTTCTTATCTGCATCATGAGGAGCGAGTTGATCAGTGCAAGGTTGTTCTTTACCCTGTGATGAACCTCTTCAAGGAGAAGGATCTTTTCGTGCAGGGATTTCTCAAGCTCCTCTTTCGTGCGGTTCTCATCCTCGATGTCGATTAAAATGTTGAGTGTCGCCGGTTTCCCGTTCCAAGTGATGAGGGATACTGTGAGGTCGTGCAGCCTCAACTCCCCATCCCTGGAATAGCACGAGATCCTGTAGTTAGAAGGAAGATCCTTCTCTCCTGAAATCCTCCCTTTATGATAATTTTTCACTCTTTCGAGATCCTCCGGGCATACAAGGTCGCCAAAAGAGGTTTTATCCAGGTGTTCCGGGGTGATCCCGAGAAAATCGAAGAAACACCTGTTTGCATAGACGATTCTCTCATCCTGTGCGATTACGATCTTTACCTTGATGCTCTCGACAAGTCGCCTGTATCTCTCCTCGCTTTCCAAAAGAGCCTTCTCGGCAATCTTATTGTCGGTTATGTCATAGGCAAGGCCGGCCGTTCCGGTGATCCTGCCGTTTTTGTCCCTGAACGGCTGGACATAGATGTATAATTCCCTGCCCCTAAAGCTTGATTCAAGAACGAACGACTCGCCATGAAGGGCGGCGGAGTACGAATCGACAGTTTCGTCGACCGGTGCGTTCAGGTTGTCGGCAACTTCACGGAGTATCTCAGCAAATGAGAATCCGCGTATGGACTCCGGTGTAAAGCCGATATTTTTCAGCGAGTTGCCGACTGCATAACTGATCTTCAGGTCGGAGTCTGTGGTCCATACTATTACAGGCATCTGGCTGACAAGAATGGAGGAGAGCTCTTCGCTTCGCAGGAGAGATTCTTCGGCGAGAATCCTGTCTGTAATATCGAATACGATCCCGCCGACCTGTTTTCCCTCGTTCTCCGATTCGATTGGAAATTTAAGAATATTGTAGATCCGCTCCTCTCCTCCATCGAGTGCGATTCTTTCGACCCTGTTGTGGAAACCGCTCTCAAGGGCCTTCCTGTCGGATTCAATGATATCGGAAGGATCGAGGTTGTAGAGGATATCGTTTTCGTTCTTTCCGATCCAGTCCTCTGCATACAACCCGTCTCCGAGCGACTGGTTGGAGTTGACATACGTTATTACACCGCAGGGGGATTTGATGAATGCGTGGCCGGGAAGAGCGTTCATGAATGTCTCGAACCGTTCGTTTAACTCCCTGAGATTGTCCTCGATATTCTTTCGTTTCGTCTCGTCCCTTGCACAGCCGACGACACCGACGAGGTTTCCTTCATCGTCGTAGAAGGGCGCCCTGTAGACATCGAGATGCTTCTGCTCCCCGTATATGTAATACCTGGATTCCGTGTTGAGGCTTATTCCGGATTCCAGGACTTTTGAATCGGCTTCGAAGGCTCCTTCGTCGAGATTAAGCCAGCATTCGTCGCCGGAATGCAAAGCACGTTCTCTTTCCGCGAAATATTCAATGCCTTTTCCCAGCGGTTCGTCGGTATCTTCCGTTTTGATGAAGTCTTCGGCGAACGTCCTGTTGACAAAAGTGTACCTGCGGTCCTTGCCCTTCACCCAGATCGCATCGGGGACGTTGTCGCAGACGAGTCTCATCATCTTGTAGAGACTTCTGTATTCCTCCTCCCGTTTCATCAGGGCGTCGTTCATTCTCTTCTGGTTTAAGGCGGAACCGAGAATGCTTGCCGCAGTGACGAGGGCCTCCATCTCCACATCCATACCGGACCCTTCGCTGTCGCCCATCCCGATGGAGAGAAAGCCCCACCAGAATGTCCCGCAGAAGATTGGTATATTTATAACAGGGCCGGGGACGTTAAACGGAAAAAGCACCTCTTCCGGGCCCGCATCGCAGCCGGGGTACATTATTATGTCTCCCTTGAAGAGGGATTCTTTGAAGCCGGAGTAGGATTCGTCATAGACGATGTCGCCGCAGGGGGAGGTCTCCGGTTCGCTCCTGCTTCCCTCGAACCATTTATAGTTGCATGTCGCTCCTTTTATCTCGTCGGCGTCTCCCAGGTTCTGGTACAGGCAGATGTAACGCGACTCGACTGCCCTTCCGATAAGCTCGATCGTCTTTCTAAGGCTGTCCTCGAACGGTTCTTTCGAAAGGAACAGAGTCGCCGCACTGTTTACAGCCTTCAGTATGCTGTCCTTCTTCAGGAGTTCTCTTTCGTACTTGAATGTGCGGTATTTATTGACGGCAAGCTCGATGCTGCTCTGGATCTCGATGATATCGAAGGGCTTCTTGATAAAACCGTAAGACCACGGCTCGACGATCCTTTCGGTGTCGGCAGTATTTCCAAAAGCGCTTACAAAGATTACCGGAACTTCAAGGAATGAGTTGATCTCCCTTGCGGAGTCTATTCCGTCGGATT
>NZ_KN360925.1:38495-114996 GCF_000784355.1 Methanolacinia paynteri
CTCCTGAGCATTCCTTCCTCGTCGTCGACTACAAGAACCCTGATTGTCATATCGAAAACCTTTGATGTGAATTATTTACCTATGTAAAATGGTCTCACCGACAGCATAATATTTACAGATCGGGCATGGACCGGGAATGCCGCCGCCGGTCCTGCTGTCTATTTGACTATTAGTGCTGAGACCGGGCTGTGAACGGAGACATACGCAGAGACGCTTCCGAGCAGAATCCTGCTCCCCAATCCTTTTCCCGTAGAGCCCATGACGATCAGGTCGGCGCCGGTCTCTGCTGCGAGATCGATTATCTCGTGCCTGGGATCTCCGCCCTTTACGTGGAGGGTATAGATCATATCTCTCTCCCTGCATACCCGGTCGATCATATTCACGGTCTCATCCCTGTTCTTTTCAAGGAACTTCCTGCTGATGTCGTGCGGGGATTCGACTCCGTCGTATGACGATTCGGATTCGATTGCACTGAATTTTTTTATATTCATTATATGAACTACATGCAACTCGGAGTCCTCGGCCATACAGTCTTCGATTGCCGCAATAAGGGCCTTTTCGGACTGGAGCGAACCATCGCACGCAACAAGTATTTTCCTAAGCATAATCACTCCTGATCTCTTTTTCTTCTTGTTCTTTACTCTTTTTAAAATAACGGAGATGAACTTCAGAAACGGAAATAAAAAGAATAAAAAATTCAGGCAGGATAAGGATCGGAAAGGAAAACCCGTCCAAAGATTGCTGGTTCGCAAAAGATTATATTATCTGAAAATCCCTGTAAGAATATCGACAGATTTCACCAGGGAGTTTTTGTATATGTGGGTACTCGTACGCAAACCTGACGGAACTGAAAAGGAGTTGGATCTACCCGAAGACAGCTATATCGAGATCGGGGATATTCTTGAGGACGGATCGGTCGTCCTGGAGATCAGGTATACCGATGAAGATGATGATCTGGCGGAAATGGGTTATTTTTCCGATGAAAGAGACGAAGATTTCCTCTGATAAGATGTGAAAGTATACTCTTTTGCAGGAGGAGGTCTCCGGCTTTCATAAACGGCAGCTGTAGAGCAGTATAAATCAGGCCGTGACAAACATTATCGGCAGGAGTAAATGCCGATGGAAGATTCAGTTATCATTGACGTGGAAGGACTATCACACAGCTACGGCGATCTCAGGGCGGTGGACAATATAAGCTTCAGTGTGAAGTCGGGCGAGATCTTTTCTTTCCTCGGTCCTAACGGGGCGGGAAAGAGTACTGCAATAAACGTCCTCATAACTCTTCTTCCCCTGCAGAAAGGAAAGATCACAATTGCAGGCCACGACCTCGGCAGCGAACCCAAGGCGGTAAGGAACTCGATCGGCATCGTATTCCAGGAGATCACCCTCGACCGGGATATGACCGTAAACGAGACTCTTGAATTCCACGGGAATCTATATTCGATGGAAAAGAAGGAGATCGATTCGAGAATCGAAGAGCTCCTCACCCTCGTCGAACTCCATGACAAAAAGGATGTTCTGACAAAGAATCTCTCCGGCGGAATGAAAAGGCGCCTTGAGATCGCGAGAGGGCTCATGACACGTCCCGGTGTTTTGTTCCTGGACGAACCGACGATCGGCCTCGATCCCCAGACCCGGAGAAAGACATGGGAATATCTCAGGGCGGTCAACGAGGAAGGAACCACGATCTTTCTTACTACTCATTATATGGACGAAGCGGACCTGCTCTCGGACAGGATATCGATAATCGATCACGGCAGGATCATCGCGTCTGGAACCCCGGAAGAGCTGAAAAACAGTCTCGGCGAGGACATAATCTGCCTCGAAACTCCGGAACGCAAACGGGCGGAGGAAGCGATCCGGGTCAATGGCGATATTAAGTCGATATCCGAGAGTGAAGACGGGCTCGTGATAATGACCGAGAAGGACGGTGCACATATTCTGCCGGAACTGATCGCCGGGCTCAACACTGACGGGATCAAAATAACAGCGGTGAACCTGAAGAAACCGTCGATGGACGACGTATTCATGCACTATACGGGGAGTGCACTGAGGGAGTGAGGTGAAAGGGATGAAATTCGGATTTCTGAATATCTACAAAAGGGACATGACAAGGTTCTTCAGGTTCAAGCACCAGCTCTTCTCGTCCCTTCTCCAGCCTGCGTTATGGCTCGGGTTCTTCGGGATGGCGATGGCGGGCAACTTCGACCGGATTCTCGGGGGTACCGGGGAAGCCGTCGCAGGCGTTATGAGCGTCGATTACCTGACGTTCATGTGTGCGGGAGTTATTGCCGCGACGATCCTGTTTACGAATATATTCGGCGGGTTCATTCTTTTATTCGATAAGAACTGGGGAATTTTCAGGGAGATCCTGGCGAGCCCGATGTCGAGGAAGGATATAATCATAGGGATCGCGATGTCCGGGATTACGAAGTCATGGATACAGGCGATTATAGTCATAGTATTCGGCCTGATCCTCGGGGTGGCCTTCTTCACGGGCAAAGGACCGTTCGGGATAATATTCTCGCTTGCGGGAATACTGCTTTTCATAGCATTGTTCTCGATTGCATTCATATCTCTGTCGGCGATTATTGCATTGAAGATGGACTCCCCCGAAGGTTTCCAGGGGATCTCGACTCTTCTTACGATGCCGCTCTTCTTCGTCTCGAACGCTCTGTACCCGGCGACCGGACTTCCCGTGGTGCTCCAGCAGATAGCGGAGGTCAACCCGCTGACCCACCTTACGGCCGGAATCAGGTACTTTGCCATCGGCGGCGATTTCACTGCAATCGGGATGCATTTCGTCTATACTACGACGGACATGCTGATCTCACTGGGATACCTGACGCTTTTTGCAGGAGTTATATTCGCAATAGCCTGGAGAGTTGTCGATAAGGTAGTAATCACGTAGGTTCAGGCAGCCTCACACAGGCAGTCCCGGAACCGGGGGGATATGAAAAAGAAGTAAAAAGATCCAATTATAATAGTGACAGCCATGAAGAAAGTGATAATACTCAATGCAAGCCCGCGTGCGAACGGAAATACGGATATTCTCTGCCGGACATGTGCCGAAGCAATAGAGAAGAACGGGTGCGAGGCGGAGATAATCTCTTTTCGGGGAAAGTCATTTAAGTCGTGTATCGCCTGCAATACGTGCAAGGAGAAGAAGGGCGAGTGCGCCATAAAGGACGACGGCCTCAACGAGATAATCGATAAGATAAAGGATGCGAAAGGCCTGATCGTGGCGTCGCCGGTCTACTTCGGAACCGCAAGAGGAGATATGATGTCGGCTATACAGAGGATCTCGATGGTCTCATACGGCGGCGACAGGTTCCTCTCGGGGATGGTCGGAGGGCCTATAGCAGTGGCGAGACGGGGAGGCCATACTGCAACGATACAGGAGCTCCTCATGTTCTACTTCATCAACGATATGATAGTCGCAGGCTCGGACTACTGGAATATGGCGTTCGGGAAGGCTCCGGGTGAAGTTGAAGAGGATTCGGAAGGTCTTGCGGTCATCAGCAAGTTCGGTGCGAACGTGGCAAATATCATCAACAAGATTAACTGAAAACAGCCGAATGCCAATATAAACCCACGGGCAGTTTATGGAAGAGATACTTATAAGAAAGGCACTCCCTAAGGAAATCCCCATTTTCATCGAATGGGCAGGAAAAGAAGGCTGGAATCCAGGAATTCACGACAGTGAATGCCACTACGCTGTCGACCCGGACGGGTGGTTCGTTGCAGTATCGGAAGATGCGATTATCGGGACCATCGCCCTGACAAATTATAACGACTATTTTTCGTTCGGCGGATTTTTTATCGTAAAGGAGGAATTCCGGCATAAAGGGGCAGGTTGGGAGCTCTGGAGCACTGCATCATCCCACGTGGGCGACAGGAACCTCGGGATCGACGGGGTCTACGAGATGCAGGACAACTACTCCAGGCAATCGGGATTCAGGTTCGCATACAGGAACATCCGGTGGGAAGGAACCGCCTGCGGAAGCCTGCAGGAGGACCTGATCGACATTAATAGCATTCCATTCAAAGAAACGGCAAATTACGATTCGCTCCACTTCCCTGCACGAAGAGAGAGTTTCCTTAAAAAATGGCTGAATATGCCGGACTCGACCGCACTTGCATATGCGGGCCCGGACGGTGGGATCGCAGGATATGGAGTTATCAGGAAATGCCTTGAAGGGCACAAGATTGGGCCCCTGTTTGCAGATTCGCCGGAGATAGCAGACAGGATTCTCGAAGGCCTGACGTTTTCCATCAGAGGAGAGACCTTCTATTTTGATACGCCGGAGATAAACCAGGAAGCCGTTAAAATGGCGAAAAGAAGAGATATGAGCGAGGTATTCGGAACTGCAAGAATGTATACCGGAAATCTCCCGGACCTCCCGGTCGAAAGAATATTCGGCGTAACAACATTTGAACTTGGCTGAGCTATAAACCGTATATAAGTTTATATAGGGAAGTATACGGAATTCTCAAAAAAAGGAGGATGCCCTGAGAGGGATCCATCTCTCAAGCGGTGTGCGTTTCTCCTGAATTTTGCTTTTTTATTCAGTCGGCTTCGTCTCTTTCCGAAACCAGCGTGATCATGTCCCCGGACCTTATGCACGATCTGTAATTGAGCGAAGATGTACTGTAACCGCTCCCGTCCCAGCACTCATCATGCTCGTACAGATCGCTGTAATTCATCGGTTTCAGGTAGCCGGAAATCTCGTTAAACCCTAAATGAAACATTTCTCCAAATCAAAGATTTATTGGAACCGTATAAATATCTGTTGGTCAAAACAACGTCGGGAAAATCCGTTTCAACGGGAAACAAAAGATTACACGGGACATTTTTCAAATTCCGTCCCGTAGACAGGATATTTGGAAAAATGCGATATATTTAAATAAAAATTTTGGAGTTGTAAAACACAAAGAATGAGATTGAGTTAATGTGCTGAAATAAACCTTCTAACCGGTTTATTTCAAATTCGGGTTACTTTGCGAATAACTGTGGCGCGCACGGATCATCACTGTTGCACAGGAATCAGGGCGGGATTTAACCGAATTTTTATATAGTAAAAACCGCCCGCCCGCAAGATCATGCGGACAACAGATACGATATAAAAAACCTGTATTCAGTGGGCTCCTTCTCCCCCGCCCTCTCCCTCTTCGGCAATGCTTTTCACGGCAGGTACCAGATCAAATCCTCCTGCGGACTCGACCATCTTCTTCACCTTCTCGTACTCAAGCCATTTCATGTCGATACTGTATATGAGTTCGGAGAGTTCGGCAAGAGCGGCACCAATCTGCATTGACTCGAACGGAGGGCTTACCTTAGCTGCATGCTTCCTGATATTGTTCAGGGGCTCCTTCAGTCCAGCGCAGAGGTCGCCTATCTCCTCTACGTTCCTTGTATAGGCACGGAGACTGACCGACAACTTCCCGTTCCTCTCCTCGAACTCGACGACTTCCGAGATATCGGACATAATTATTGCAGCATATATAGGGCGATCGTTTTCGAATATAGGGATTGTCTCGATCCTGTATGTGCTTACTTCGCCGTCAGTCTTCCATAATCTCTCGCGTATATAGCTGGTTCCGGCTTCAAAGGCATCCCTGAAATCATATTCGTCACCGAATACGGAATGGGGAAGAATAGTATATGCAGGTTCATCTTCGACACCGCTAAGAGAGATCCCTGCCTTCCCGCAGGTCTCCTGGAAAGCCCGGTTGAAGAGGATAATCCGGATATTCCCGTCGACCATGAAGATCGGGTTCTCCACAGCATCTAGTATGATCCTGTAATGGTTCGCCGTGTCATCCGCGGTCTTTGTTGCAGGTCCTTCGTCAGGGATCAGGACAAAGAAATATTCGGCATTATTCTGCCGGCCCGCCCTCACGTACCCTATATTCATCGAGACCTGTTTTGTTTCGCCCTTCTTCGTCACAAGAGAAAGGCCATCGACCCACGAGAGCAGTGTCCTCTTCTCAAAAACATCATTCTTAAGCGAATCCATTGCAGGCTGAACTTTTTCGCGATCCAATGAGAAGATCCTGAAGAAATCACTGCCTACAGCCTCCCATTTCGTCTGACCTGTGAAGTTCTCAGCCGCCGGATTGATCCTTGTAATAATCCCGGATTCGTCGACCGCAACAACAGGATCCGATAGCACGTTTAAGGTGGAGTCAACAGCCTCCTTTGGACCCAGGTCCACCTTCTTCATGATCCTGTGCTTGTGAAGCGTTATCTCGATATTGGAATAAAGCTCCCTGTCGTTGAAGGGCTTTATCAGGTAACCGAACGCGTTGGTCTTAAGCGCCCTTTCCAGCGTCGCCTCATCGGAATGTGCAGTCAGGTATATTACCGGAATGTCATAATTCGAATAGATCCTGTCGGCGGCCTCTATCCCGTCCATATCTCCTTTCAGGATAATATCCATGAGAACGAGATCAGGCCTGAGATCCCGGGCCATCTCTATAGCTTCAAGCCCGCTGGCCGCCTCGCCGACAACATTGTAGCCGAGATTCTTCAGGGTCTCCGATATTTCAAGAGCCACAAGTGCTGAATCTTCGACAATAAGGATCTTTTTCATAATTTTCAACACTAATTTTCGAATTCTGTTTCATTACAGATGTACGAATGCAATTATTATTCTTTTATCGGGAAAGTTATGATAATTTTGGTTCCGTTGCCGGGTATAAACTCAAGACTGCCGTCGAGCTGGCGGACAAAGGCGCGGACAATCCTTAAACCGAGAGTCTTCGTTTTATCGACCCTTAGCCCAGGGGGAAACCCGATACCGTCATCAGAGTATGTATACCTGTAACTATTCCCGGGAATTTTCTCAACTGCTATCCTGATCTTACCCTTCCTGCCGTCCGGGAATGCATACTTCATCGAATTGGAGATCAGTTCGTTGGTGATCAGGGCCACGGGGATAATGCCGTCGATATCGAATTCTATATCTTCGCTGCACTCGATTTCAAACGATATGTTCTGTCCGGGGGACATGTACTCGATCAGGAGATCCCTTGCAAGCTTTTCCAGGTACGCTTTTATTCCGATCGATGAAAGACTGTCAGCGCGGTATATGTTTTCATGGACCATCGCCATCGTGTAGACCCGGTTCTGGCACTCCTTAAGCGACCACTGGACATCCTCGTCGGTCGTCCTGTTCCTCTGGAGTTTCAGGATGCTTACTACCTCCTGGAGATTGTTCTTTACCCTGTGGTGGATCTCTTTCAGCAGGGTCTCCTTCTCTTCAAGCGATCTCTTGATCTCCTCCTCGGCCTTTACGTTTTCAGTGATATCGACCAGCACCATCATGCATGATTCCGGAATGCCGGTTTCATCATAGAGAAAACTAGAGAAGACATTGCAGATATGGGTATCTCCCGAAGCGTCCGTCACCTTTATGACAAACGGCTCCTGGTTGTCCCCGTCGGGTCCGGGATTCATCAGCCGCTCCCCGATCTCGATCAGGCTCTCCTCCGCTATTATCGGGAGCTGCTGGATCTTCTTTCCCTCCACAAAGATACTACCGTAGCCGAAAACAGAGAAGAACCTGGAATTAACGTCGACTATCGAACCGTCGGGCTTCAGGACGATGATTGGTGCAGGAGACGTTTCGAAGAGGAGCCTGTAGCTGTTTTCGCTCCTGTGAAGGGCAGTCGAGAGAAGGGTGACTATAAGGGCCACCCCGAAGACGACGGTGACATTTTCAAGAACACGAAGTTCCGCGAATTTATCCGGCGAATACAGCCATATTACGACGGAAAACAGTGCGAGGATCAGAAGGGAGGCCAAAAGTCCCTGTCTCCTGAAGAAGAAGGTCGCGATTACGACCGGGATCATGAAGAGGCTTAATGCAGGATAGGGCGGATCAAACGTGAGAGTGAACAGGTTCACCCCGGCGGCAAGTGCGGTGAACAACGCAACTATCGCGATCCAGTGGGTGTACTGGAGATAATCATCGGAGCCCACATCTTTCACCACAATCCCCTCTGATTTCAGTTTGGCCGGAATAACAGATAATAGTGCCTGACCGCCAGCACTACAGGAGCGGGACCCCGAGTTCCTTCAGGATGTCCTCTTTTTTCCTGACTACAACGGAAGATTCCTCGAGCATCAGGTTGACGAGCTCGTGGCATCCCACGCACCGGAAGTCGGTTCTCAGCGAGATCACGGTCTTTCCCTTTGCATATCCGTAGCCCATCTCCCATGATGTTCCGGAATCTGCATCCGCCCCGTCTACGACCGAGACGATATAGTCGCAGTCCTCAAGAGCCGCTAGGTGCATCCCGAATATCCTTGCGTGCTCCTCCTTATGGCGTGTGACAGAAGTGTCGCCCACCTCCTGCGGGAGATAGACATCAAGAAGGTGTTCTTCAAGAAAGTCGTGGATTTTCAGGTTGAAGTCGGTCTCGGCCTCGGTGAACAGCGGTCCTGCGAGATATATCTTGTAGCGACAGAAATCCGTAACGTCGACTGCTTTTATATCCGGGAATCTCGAAAGAAATGCACCCCTGCCGGGAGTCTTCTCTTCGGTAGCGTAGGTCATGTTGACCCCGCACGAAGGAGAGGAATCGACCCCTATTATGCAGAGAGGCTCTCCCTTTTCTTCGATAACCTTCCTTGCACCGGCCTCAAGTTCGTCGAGGAGTTCGTAGAATTCATCGTTTGCGAGACTTTCAGCAAAATTAGTCGGTTCCCGGTCCTTTCCGAGAAAGATCGTCTCCGGACACGGCATCCGTACGATCTCTATACCAAACCTTTCACAGCGTTCTATGCACCTGTTGAAACAAAAGATATCGTCGTCCCGTGTAATTCCTTTCGCCCTGAGTGCAGGGTCGGTTATGCACGGGCACATAAGTACATACATTGATAGCATTTAGGGGACCAAAACATTATGATGATGCCGCTTTTTGCATGGAGGGACAACTCCTGCGACCCCAGGATCTGCTCGGTAAAAAAACTTGAAAGAGCAGGAATGATCCGGGTGGCGGCGAAGATCGACAAGATCCCGAAGAGCACCCTTCTCCTGGATCCGAGGTCACCCCAGGCACTCTCGCCTGCCGACAGGATCGCACCGTCCCTGACCGTTCTGGACTGCACGTGGGAGACTCTTGAAAAGGTTGATGTCGGGGAGATTACACGAAAAAGGGCGCTTCCTTTCCTTGTCGCCGCGAATCCGGGCCATTTCGGGAGACCGTTCATGCTGAACTCGGTCGAAGCTTTAGCCGCTGCACTTTATATTATGGGCGAAAAACAGCAGGCACATGACATCCTGGCCAAATTCGGGTGGGGACTCAGGTTCCTGGAAGTGAATGCCGAGCCTCTCGAAGATTACAGCAGGGCAGCAAATTCAGCTGAAATCGTCGAAATCCAGTCGCATTATTACTGAACGGATTATCCGAACCATAAGAGTACGTACATTATATTGATCTAATGGCGGACAATGACCTACCCCTCGTCAGGTTTTATAAGAGGACGATCAAACAGGATAATTGTCCCCGGAACAGCCGTTAATTCCCCCATTAGTGTTCCTGTGCCCGGGGGTGGAAGAAAAGTACCTAAACGAATTGCCATCATAAGCACTTTGACAACAATAACAATATGATATCTTTCTCAGGAAATCCCGGGAATTCCCGGGAACCAATCTTCAACCAGACAATCACCATTCAGGACTCTTTTTTTCTAACAAAATACAGCACTGCAAAGAGGATGATTACCCCGGCCGCGATATAGTTCCTGAGCTCATCCGTTTGGGACGAGCCGGAGACGTCACCAATATGCCCTGTAGACGGGTCAACCGGAGCGGATGAATCCCAGTCCGCGTCGAAAACCTCTGTAAAGTAGCCGGCCGCACCTGCATGATCGATTATCAGGCCGGCCTCCCGGTTGTATGACGGGGAGTTTTCGTTCCAGTTTATTGAGCTTACGAGGACCAGCCTTCCGTCGACTATCACGCCTTTATTGTGAACCTTATCGAGGTAACCGGATTCAAGGCTGATAAGCCTCGCTTCGAGAGGAAGCGATTCGGAGGAAGCAACTGCGTTTATGTATTGAGCCATCTCGTCGTTATCGTCGTCATCTTCGATATTGTAATAGTACGAATCGAGGATAATACGTACATCCGCACCTCGCCGGGCGGCATCGATCGCATCCTCAAGCCACGGGTTTTCGCCCGAAGACCAGTTTTTGATATAGGCCTGCTCGATGCAGACTGACTCCTCAGCCGAAGAGATCAGGTCGCCTACGAGATAGCTTGTATCAGGAGATATCACCGGAGTAACAGTCGCACCTTCAAATGATTCAGGCAGGAACTTTCCCGTTCCAGCTTCGGCGACTGAATATGATCCCACTCCGTTTGTCCCCGTCATCTCCGTGATCCAGCCCCCGTTGGAATCCCGGTCGAATACATCTTCGAAATATGAGGCAAGAGCAGGACTTTCTGCTACCACACCCCACCCGCGGTTTCCCCCCGTACCGGATGAGGGATACCCGGTCTCGCCGAAGTTTTCACTCGCTACAAGGACAAGTGAATCGTCGGATATAACGTATTTCGCATGATCGTACCTGTAAGGGGCATGAAACACCCCGTTCTCAGTCGCCATCGATAGAACAGGGATTCCTGCGGAACCGAGAATCGAACAGACATTCTTCTCTTCATCCGACACTCCGCCGACAGGCGAGCCTTCCACAAGTACATCGACATCTACGCCCCTCCCGGATGCTTCGGCGAGAAGACCTGCGATCGAGGTACCGGTGAACTCGTACACGTTTATATCAAGGGACGACTTCGAGTTCTCTATGAAATCCTTCAGCTTCGCGTAGGAACAGTCGGGGGCGGCGAATACGGTTACGGAAACATCATAGAACGTCTCAGGTTCGAACCGGGACTGCCCGATATAATACGGCCTCTCGTCCCATACCCCGTCCGAATATACATGAACCCTGCCCTCTCCGGAGACAACATCTCCGGGCCATGCGACCTCCTGTATTACCGCAACCCCTCTTTTGAGGATAAGTTCGTCGCCGCTGTTCGCCATCTTCAGTGTTCCGGTCCTTACCATGTCGGGGACCTGCGGGTCGGAGTTATATATCTCGAAGTCCGGTTTCTCCCCTTGAACGGATTCATAATCCACAGCCTTCTGCGCCACAATCACGCTGCCGCGGGATACCGTGTTGTCAGGAAACCTGGCGCTCCCCTCATTGTCGGTGACATAATAACCGGTGAGATCCCCTGATCCGCTGATAACGAAGTATTCGTCTCCCTCGCCTGAGAGCCATGTGTCGGGACAAAACTCGGAGACTACGAATCCGGCGGAAACGGATACGGTGCAGAAAAATACAAACAGGATAATTGCAAAAACAGCCCCCCTTATACCCATAAATGAGATCTTTTCGCCTTTCATTATTTACAGGTAACGAAAAAATTTTGGTGAAAAATCAAGGTCTGGACCTTTTAGATCCCCTACCCAAATTCCAATAAACTTTTTAGCTCTTTGCTGTCTCATGTTTTTCTCCGGCAACCCCGGCACCGGCGGCCAGGCCGCCGGACGGCCCCTCCCAGGGGGCCTTGCCCTAAGATAATCTCCCTACGGCACGCCCAGGGGACCGGCAAGGGTCCCCAGAGCTGTTAATTTATTTTTGCTTGGAGATCCGGTCGAAACCTTTTAGAAACCTTTGTTTCATGAACGTTTGACAGATATCCACATTCCGCATACATCTACTCCGAGCATTATTATAGAGTTTTTTCCAGAGAAAACCGTTCAGAACGTGTCAGGAGTTTACTGCATCTTTATGCTCAGGGGATACTCGCCTATCCCCTGAGCAGTCTATCGCATGAAGAGGCCCCGAGGTCGGGGCCGATCCACGGGCCTGCTTAGCGGCCCGTGGCGAGGGGTTGCCGACGATGTTACTGAGGGATATCTATTCATAGTCACTTGATTTACCCATGCCGGCATAAAAAAATGTATCAAATAAATTCAGAATATCCCATCTCTGCAAAACGATAAGATGCAGCACAATGAAACCTTTATCCGGATGGTCAGGATACCGGAAAGCGATCATTTTGTCGTGAAACTCGGCGGAAGCCTGATGGAGCACGCCCCGCGACTCATCGATATCCTCGTACAATCAAAGAGGAACATAACGATAGTTCCCGGCGGCGGCTGTTTCGCGGATTCAGTCAGAGAGATGGAACTCGATGATGAATCCTCTCACTGGATGGCTATACTCGCGATGGAGCAGTACGGCTGCTACCTCCATTCCCTCGGCCTGGCCGTGCAGGATGAACTCGTCCGCAGGACCGGGGTCTGCGTCCTGCTCCCGTATTCCTGCCTGAGAGAGGAGGACCCGCTTCCGCACTCGTGGAATGTTACATCCGATACGATTGCGGCATGGGCCGCGGGAAGACTGGGATGCCCGCTGATACTGCTCAAATCCACCGAAGGTCTGTCCGCCGGCGGGAGAACGCTGGATATCGTCTCTTCCCCCGGAAGCTACCCTGAATGCGACCCGTGCCTTGTACCGTATGTCCTGGAGAACAGGATTCATACGACGGTTATAAACGCAAACGACGGGATTACCGCAGAACGATTCTTCAACGGCGAAGAGGTCGGGGGAACGGTCGTCATCAGAAGTGTTTAAGACTCCCCGGGTTGAAATAATAAGATAATTTTCAGGTGATATTTTATGCCAACAGAAAAATGCACATCATGCAAGGCCCCTCTTTCAGAGCCGGGCTGGACAAAATTCGAGTGCCCAAAGTGCCGCGAGGTTATCTACCGCTGCCACAAATGCAGGCACCAGAGCGTACCATACGAATGCAAATGCGGATTCCAGGGGCCATAAGCAATGGGTGATGTAGCGGTAATCCTCAAAGTGATGCCCGAATCTCCCGATGTCGATCTTGAGGGACTCAAGAAGGCAATAAAGGTGAAGTATCCGGGAACACAGGATATCGTCGAAGATCCTATCGGATTCGGTCTTGTAGCAATCAAAGTCGCAATCGTCATTCCCGATGGAACTGCAGGAGCTGCCGACGAAGCTGAGGCAGCACTCGCTTCAATCGAGGGTGTTCAGAGCGCCGAGATTGTCTCACTTACACTTAACTAAAATACTTTTTTTGATTTATTGCCGGGACATAACCGGCCGGTAAACCTGATTTAATTACCATCGGCGAATATACGGCCTTAATTTAACCTAACATGCTGCCAGTTGCAATATCTATATCTGTTTTAAGAACAAGCCCTTGTTCAGGGTTAAAAACCTTGGTGCAATAATGGAGGTAATCTAAAATGACAGATCTGGAGAGAGAAAGAGTCCTCAATTCAGTAAGCCAGGCGGTTTCATTCAAGCCGGCCTATATGACGAACGACAAACTCGAAGCGGCTGTAAAAGGGCACGGTTCGCTTGTAATTTCCGCCTATGCTATATCTAATTCGATAGCGGAGGATATATTCTGCCCGTACGGTGCTCCGGATATGGAGCTTCTCGATAGGATGACTCTCGTCGACGCTTCTGTTGCTACCCTTCCGCTGGATATGGTGATGGAGAAGGCGATAAACAGTGCAAAGCTCGCCGGAGCAACACCGGAAAATGCCGCACTGCTTGCTGCTGCGTTCGCCTACTTTACAGGATCTTGTGCGAGATCGGGCGTCCCGCTCGGGAACAGGAAGCTCGGTGCCATTGCGAGGATTCACGCAGGAGTGCCGAGAACAAGTGCGATCTCGCTGATTACAGGCAAATTCACGCATAAGATTCCAGCATTCCCCGCATACATGGCAATCTACGAGGAGCTCGTGGATAAGAAACTGACACGGGTGGACGGATCAGTGCTTCCGCCCTTCGTATCCGGCGGTGCGATGTACGGCCACAGCGCCCTCGGCGAGGACTACAACTTCCCCGAACTTGCCTACAATGCGGCGAAGGTCGGAACCGAGGCGATGATTAAGAGCATGCACGGGGCGGGGATCTATGCATACCCGCTATGGCCCGCTTTTATCGGTTCGGCAATCACTCTCGAAATGATCCATTCGGACGCCGCCCTCGGAGAAGAATACGGAACGTTCACCGGGACCGATTCCGCGTACATGGCAGGTAAAGGTGCGATGGATGCAGCCGGTATCCCAGCCAAGATCCATGTCAGGGGAACGAACGAAGAGTACGACACCGCACGCGTGATAGGCGACTTCGGCCTTATCCTAAAGGATATCGGCGGCCCTTCGGTCGTGGGCTCGATGGCGCTCGACGAGGTGTTTGCCGGGTTCCAGGAAGCCGCGACTATGGGTGCGGGCTTCTCCGGAGGGCCGGTGAACGCACCGCTGGGCCATGTCCTCGGCGACTGTATGCCCGCGATACGGATGCTGATAAAATACAAGGGTGACGTCTACAAGACAGCCGACGACATCAGGGAGTACAAGATGAACTCGTTCATCGATCCCGAATATGCACTCTGCTCGCTGAACACAATCGCGAGAAAAGCCGAGGATGTCACAAGGGGAAGCGTATCGACTGCATGCCTGCTTGCAAGCGAGGACGTTAAGCAGAGGGCGGTCTACAGGCGGGCCGTAAAATCCTACGAGATGCTGAAAGCCGGAAAGACGGTCGAAGAGGTTGCACGGCAGCTCGACGACGAAAGGAAGGCATATGTCGAAGAGAGAGGATCGCAGGTTCTCTCGGGATTCACTGGCAAGGACATAAAGGTTCGCTTCACATCCATAACGCCCCAGGGAAGGAGAACCGACAACTTCACGAAGAAGTTCTGGGCGTTCGACGCGAACATCTGCTTCGAGGCGACGGTCAACGGTAAGGACTACAAGATCGACAACTTCGCCGCAAAGGTGATCCCCGAATACGTCGTCGACGGCAAGGGAAGAGACGATCCCGATATGGGAACGGTTATCTTCGCGGGCTCCGTCCTTTCGCAGGAGCTCCAGTATGTCGGCCACACGATATTGAACATCACCATCCCCGCCGCAACGGGAGCACTGCTCGGCGGAGACCCGAAGAATGTTGCAAAGGACTCCCAGAAAGGTGCATATCTCACGAGCGCTATCCCCGGCGGAAAAGAGAAGGCGATGGAGGTCGTTGCGGTTGCAAAACAGATCTACGACAGGATAAACGAACCGTTCCCGTAAGAGACAGAGACATAATATGAAATGCCTTGTAATTGACGCCCGGCTGGCAGGCATAGCAGGAGATATGCTCATCTCTGCGCTTGTGGGTCTCACGGGAGATGAGGAGCCGCTCCGCAGGACCGCCGAAGCCATATCAGGTCTTGAGAGCTGCAGGAGTTTCACTTTTTCTGTAGAGGAATCAGATGACAGCTTCTTTCCCGCAAAAAAACTCAGCATTGAGATCGAAGAGGGAGGAGTCGACGGAAAGGACGGGCTGCTCGAAGCGGCGTCTCTTGTAATGGACGCGATCGGGATCAGCCCGACGGCACGAAAGAAGGCTGAAGCTGTATTCGACGACCTTCTCTATGCAGAGAAGAGGCTGCACCGCACCGGCTTCAACGGGCATGAGATCGCCTCTGCCGATACTCTGTTCGACGTAATCGGGAGCATCGCCCTGCTTGATTCTGCCGGTTTCTTCGACGGGATCATTCATGCAATCACTCCTGTCGTGGGTGCGGGGAGTATCAGTGTCAGGGGAGGACAGGTCCCCGGCCCGGCCCCCGCCGTCCTGGAGATCTTCGCCCGGAAGAAGATCCCTTTTTCCGGAAGGGATGTGGATATGGAGTTCACGACACCCACGGGTGCGGCGATCCTTGCAAACGTTGCAAATACGGTATCTCCGATATATCCCCCGATAACACCGGAAGCCACCGGGTACGGGACAGGGACAAGAAGGAACAACGGCAACCCGTCCAATGTCCTGAGGGTAGTCGCGGGAGAGACATCTGCGGAAGTCAACGATTCTATAGTAATGCTTGAGACCAATCTTGACGACATCCCCGGCGAGATTATCGGCTATACGATCGAGAGGCTCTTTGCCGAGGGTGCATCAGACGTATTCGTCACCGGAGCAATCGGGAAGAAGAACAGGCCCGTAAACATCATATCGGTTATTACAAACCGTCATAACCATCTCAGGCTCACTGAGACGCTCATGAAGGAGACCGGGACACTTGGCGTCAGGATTTACGATGTACCGAGGCTAGTTGCAGACAGGACGAGGGAATCGATAAACATCGAAGTTGGCAACAAACAATATCCTGTCAGCCTGAAGAGATCGACGGTCGGCGGAAGGCTCATCAGCCTAAAACCGGAGTATGACGACCTGAAGAAAATTGCGCTGAATACGGGCCTCTCACTAAGAGAGGTTATGGATATAGCGGGAAAAGAGATCTCCGATTACGGGAGCAGGTCTGAAACAGAAAAAAGCTGATCTTTACGGGCGGGCGGAAGCTGATTAAATTATCCTAAAACCCTTCATCTTCCAGATAATCGAAGACTTCGTCCGTGACTCTCCTGATCTTTTCGACGGATGCCTGGAAATCGTCCACCTCTTCAGGGCTTATCCTGATCGGTATCGGAAATACGCCCTTCCTGTTAAGCATTGCAGGGACCCCTATGCAGACGTCGCCTATGTCGTGCACTTCACAGCGGATGTACGCGGTTACAGAGAGAATCCTGTTCTCGTTTCCGAGTACTGTTCTTGCAAGGGTTGCGATTGCCTCACCGGGACCGTAGATGGTCGCTCCGCTTCTCTCGATTATGTAATGACCGGCAGCCTTCACCCAGTCGATCATCTCCTCGCCGGTGAACGTCCTGAACTCCGGCAGGTTCTTGAGCTGGATGCCTCCGATAGTCGTTGCCGACCAGAGAGGGACCATGGTATCCCCGTGCTCGCCGATGATACGGGTATGCACTTCGCTTACGTGAACCTTGAAATGCTGTGCGATAAATGATTTGAGACGCATCGAATCAAGATGTGTTCCAAGCCCGAATACTCTCGATGGCGGGAAGCCCGAATATTTCAGGGCTACGGCAGTCATGATGTCGACCGGATTTGTAACTATGAAGAATACGGTATCCGGGGCATATCTGGCCACCATCTTTGCGTAATTTGCAATGATTTTTGCGTTGCCCTTCGCGAGGTCGATCCTGTCCTGACCCGTGTGCCTGGGCGCTCCGGATGTTACGATCACCATATCGGAGTCCTGCATGAGCGACGGATCAACGCCTGATACGACTTTGATACGTCTCCCGACAGCAGCAAATGCATCGGCGAAGTCCCATTTCAGGCCCTCAAGCGACTCTTCGTTTCCTTCCCTGCCAAAAAGGACGAGCTCCGTTATGGAAGGAATTCTCGAGATCGCGTAGGCGGCGGACTGGCCCACTTTGCCTGACGCACCGATAACGGTTACTTTAAGCATGATTAACACCGGAAAAACGGGAACGCGAGCCGGGTTGGAATTACGTGTCCTGCCGGCACCTGGAACTCCTCCTCCACCCTGCAACCCTGTGGGCACCAGACGTCCATGGTAAGTCTGCTCCCTTCCGGGCCTGAACCGGTCCCCACGGCAAAAAGTCTCCATTCCCTCCGGAATATCGATCCTCCTCCGCTAGTCTCACAGGACAAGGCTTCTCAGTTGGAATTATCAGGCTATGACAAGATCGCCAAAGCCGTCCCGGTCATTCGCCCCCCGCATAATGGCGGTTTCGGGTTACAGGTGACGCCTAACCACCCGGGCTAGTTCCCAATATATTTTAATCTTAAGGAATAAAAGCATCACCGCCAAAAGCGGCCTTCCACCGGGAGACGATCCGCTTCGTCTTTTCCCGGTTATCCTTGCCGAATACATCGATTGCGGCAAGCCTTCGTCCTTCGGGGATGAAATCGCCGGCATTCATATAATCTCCCCATAAAATGACTGTTTTCCTCTCCACGCCCTCTGACTCGGCGATCTCCACCGTTTCCGCTGAGATTCGTCGATCACCCGGACGGCATGACCCGGCGAACGCGATTTCGCCGGTCCCGGTAAGGCAACGGTTCGCATGAATATTTACAGCCGACCAGAATGCCGCAGGGTACCAGGCGTCATTGAATACGACCGAAGGCACACCGGCAAGAAGTGCTGCAATTCCGAGAGTTCCGGCACCGCAGCAGGCGTCGATGAATACATCCGGCCCGTTCTCATCGATCATCTTTTCAACAGTTCTTATCTTCAGACCTGTTCCTCTCGGGAATTCTATATGAAGGAGAGACTGCTGTTTATAGACCGCAAAAGCTCCCCCTGAACTCCTGAATATATCGGCACGAACATCGCACCCGGCAAGAAGTTCGTTTTCGGACGAAGACGAAAGGTCGTCCCCGGATATTCCCGGAACGACCTCCATGTCTTTGATAACTCCTTTTATCTCCGGGACTTCAGCGACAAGCCTTTCAGCTGTTTTTTTGTCGGCATGGCAGGTCAGGAGAACAAGAGATCTTCGGGGTAAAAAAGGAGGCGACGACAGATCGATTCCCGGCGATATCAGAGGGATCCCGATTCCTCCCAAAGGGGTATCGGCCTTTATTACGCCCTCCTCCGCCATTATCGCATGGCAATGCGAGAAGACGTCGTCTATGAATCTCTTACCGCATGACGGGCAGGATTCGGAAGGAGGGAGACCCGCAGGGGGAAGTCTTTTGTCAAGCGGGACGGCGATGCAGTCGCTGCATGGTAAAAAAAGATCTTCCGCCTCCCGGATGAGCGTTTCGGCATCCTTTACGCAGTCGCCGCCGCAGACAGGACAACTGATGATCGACATGACTACTGGATATTCGAGAGCCTTTTCATTACTTCTTCGATGCCGCACTTTCTTATATCCATTATATCGGCGATTAAAGCGTCTGAAAATATCATCGCTGCGGTCTCGAAGAAAGTGCCGATTGCAGCCAGCGGATGAGAGAGTGATTTGTAGCCCCCGGTAAGCTGCCTCACTTCAAATGTGTTGGGCCATTCATGATCCTCAGGAGGCTCGGCAGGGATTTCAACGGTATAATCGGCAAGTTTTCCAATTCTTGAACCACTGTGCGATGTAATCACGCAGAGAGTTCCGCCGAGAGCCTTCGTGGATTCGGCTATGTCGACCATCGAGTTCGTCTCGCCCGTGCCCGAAAATACCACCACCGCATCCCCGGGCTCCATGGCCGGAGTGACAGTCTCTCCCACTACGTAACTCTCAAGGCCGATATGCATAAGCCGCATGGCAAACGCCCTGGCAATGAGGCCGGATCTTCCCGCACCCGCAACATAGATCCTGCGGGCCGTGAGTATTGCGGATGTAAAAGAACTGATCTCATCGTCAGATATCTCCTCGATGCGGCGGCTTATCTCATCGGTCATGGTTCTCATATTCATTTTTACATCGCCGCAGCCGCTCATGATGATAGTTAAGACAGGGTACTATATAATATAATTCAGTTTGTTTACGCTGTAAAAACGGATCCAGCCATTCATTTCAGGTTATTGATCTTTAGAAGAAAAGGTATTTTCACTTTCACTCTCCGCACGGGCTCCCGTTATATAGGCAACAGGGGTATCTTCAGACATAAAAAGGAGAGAAGCCATGATGCAGAAATCAGGATATATGCAGGTCTCAAACGCACCTGCATATGATCCTTCGGGAAGAAAGTGCAGGATAATCGAGATATCGATCGACAGCGGCAGATATGCAGTAGAAGCCAGCGAGCTCTCAAAGCTCCTCCTCTACGGCAGGAGATGCCAGGTCAGGCACATATCCCAGCATTTCGGAAAACATCTTGGTGAGACAGCAGGATCCGTATCCCTCTCCTTCTCAAAGAAAGGTCTTATCCTTGAGATCTTTCCCGGACACAGGTACATGATCGCGAAAGGCGGGGTGGAGAACATGCTCGGAGGATACATTCGTTACACGAAGATATCCGCTATGCATGCCCCGGAGAGCGGAATTCATTCCTGCAACAGCCCGACGATCCAGTCGACCATCACACCCTGGGTTGCGGTCTGAACAATCTCTTGATTTTTCTCTTTCCCGGATACAAGATATAAGATCAGGCCCCACCTTTTTTACGTGACAGGATCTTTCAGCGGGTGGGAGAAACATTACAGAAAGCACCGGCAGCCCTGGGCGGGAACGGTCCCCGATCGACCCGTTATTCCGGAAGGATCTGTAGTGCTGGAAGCCGGATGCGGAAACGGAAAATTTCTGAAAGAGCTTCTTAAAGACAACATCAAAATTTGTGCGTTCGATTTTTCAGAAAAAGCAGTTGATACATGCAAAAAAGATATCTCATGCTGCAATACAGGGAGGAGGGCGGACCTTCTGACTGCCGACTGCACAGACCTTCCCTTCAGGGACTCTGCCTTCGATACTGCCTTTTACAGGCACGTGACCGGACATCTTGATGAAACGGGCAGGAAGAAATCAGCAGGCGAATGCACACGGGTACTGAAGGACGGAGGACTCCTTTATTTCACCGGGTTCTCGGTCGAAGACATGAGGGCCGGAAACGGAGTTGAAACCGAACAGAACTCGTTCCTCAGGGGCAACGGTATACTGACACACTATTTTACGGAAGAGGAGGTCAGACGGCTCTTTCCGGGGCTTGACGAAATATCAGTAAAAACAATACGATGGAATATGAGGGTCAGGGGAACGGATCATGCAAGAGCCGAAATAAACGCAGTTTTCAGGAAGAGTCGCCGCTGACGCTTCCGGACTCCAGATAATGCTCCACGGCAGCATTGCCGGCATCACGAAAGGCACGCGACACACCTGCCGGCCCGAGTTTTATCCCCCCGAATACTCTCGATACAGCCAGGCAATGGCTGTCGAGATTCTTTTGAACGAGAATATCAAGAAGGACTCTCCCGGGACGGCCAACCTCCCCGTCGTTTCCGAAAGCGGTGCTCACGGAATTTCCTGACGAATAACGGGCGGCATAACAGTGATGAGCGGCTTTTTTATACAATTCCCTTTGAATTCTGTTAATCGCCGCTACGTCTTCCTCCGATTCAATCAGGTAAAGATGAGCGAAGAACCTTGACTTTCTGACCTCGTATTTTATCGCAGAAAGCTCCTTCATAACTTAGATTACGCCTGCGGCGGAAAAATAATTTCCCGGCATCACCCCGGAAACAGGCAGAAACAATTACATAGTAATTTCAGTTAAATAAAGGTATAAATGCATTATATGCCGGAGAGATAAAAGGATGAAGATTAAGCCAGGGAAGATAATCACCCTCATACTTCAGATATTAATAGTCCTGATAATCGTCGCCAGTTTTTACACAGGAGATTATTTCTTTGCAATCGGGGGAGTTTTTGCATTCTTCCTGACAATAGTGCCTTATATAGTCGAAAAGGAATTCTGCCTGGTAATACCCTGGTGGCTTACATTCCTGATTGTCCTCTCGCTCTACATCCACCTCGCGGGTGAATATTACTCATGGTATATGCTCTTCTACCCGTACTATGACAAATTTGCCCACACGATATCCGGAATTACGGTAGGCCTCCTCGGATTCACGGCAGTTCTGCTCATCGACAGGTATACGGAGAACAACTTCAACAGGCCCCTTATCATCTTTATGATATTCATGCTAACCATGGCCTTCGGCGCGATCTGGGAAATAATCGAATTTACGATGGATACTTTCTTCCTGTACGGCAACCCGATGCAGCACGGCAATACGGACACGATGCTTGATATGATCTTCGTCATGTTCGGCGCGATTATCGTAGCGGCCCTCGGAAATTTCTACCTGAGAAAGATGAGTAAGCTTGATTTAAGTCAGCTTCTTGCAGGAAATCCGGATCTGGACAGGTATGCGCACCCGGCAGAGGAAAAAGCCAAAAATGACGCTGAAGAGCACCGAGATCAGTAGCCGAAAGTTGACAACAACACAAAATTATATATCACTATCAGGGATACGTATTAGTGCAGGGTTGTCTTTATCAAACCGTTTTTGCAGACTGCATAAGTGCCCCCCATTGCAGCTGAAACAATGATAAGGGCAATCCTACGTTACATTATAGAGAAAATTTAGCTCCTTTCCACTTTAAGGGGCCTGTAGCTTAGTGGTGGAGCGCCCGGCTCATAACCGGGCGGTCATGCGTTCGAATCGCATCAGGCCCATTGTCAAGTTCTCACTGTTCTGGTCAATATTCCCGTATTACATCCTTTGCACTACTTCTGCCCCCAGGGTAAAAAGTGCATGCAAATCTCCCGGAAAAGCATAAAGAACTGATGGCAAGGCAAAAGATTCCTGTTTCGGATTTAAAACAAATTATTGAAATATAAAATTGAGAGTCTGTGAGGGATAAAAAGCAGGGGTTTTTCAGACCCTTACTTTCTGGCCTGCTTTGGTGCCTTGTTATTAAGATTCATTTGATTCGACTTGTTGTCGGCTGCCGCTTTGTTTGAGGGATTGTTGGGATTTTTTACATCCGCACGTTGATTCTTTGTCATAGATCAAAGCTTCTGTTTTTAGGTGTAAATACTTTCTTGTTAACCAATTATAATTAATACAGGAGACACAGGTACACATGTAAAGAGACAGGACATCACCCCGGGCCCGGTTTACATAACAGGACCAGGATTTCAAAGATAAATAAAAATTTACAAACCCCTGGAATTCGTTGCACTGATCGGTCAGGCATCAACAATATATCGCTTTTCAGGAGAACAATTTTGGAAAACCAGGCAAAACGGCGATTTTTCATTTCAGGCAATTTTAATCCGGTGCGCTCTTTTTACATAAAAATAACTGCATGGAGAAGGCCCCGGGTATGGCCCCATCCATATGATTACAAGCCCCTAACAACTAAATCCGGTGTCTGAAGCATTAAGGGCTCTTCAGCAGTGCACCGAAAGTTAATTATAACGATTAATCATTATAATTAATCAAAACCCGGATGGTGGTAATGATAGACGAAAAAGACAGGAACAACATCTTTATAATGGACGGTACGGCCAACCCCGGCCCCCTGGGGCTTTTGGGGTTCGGAATGACCACTGTGCTCCTGAATCTGCACAACGCGGGTTACTTCGCTCTCGGAAGCATGATCCTCGCAATGGGAATATTCTACGGCGGGCTCGCCCAGATCATCGCAGGAATAATGGAGTGGAAGAAGAAGAACACATTCGGCACAACGGCCTTCACATCTTACGGCCTGTTCTGGATGAGCTTTGCCGCACTCCTTATAATTCCGGCTCTCGGCCTCGCTTCTGCCCCCGAAGGAGCTGCAATGGGATGGTACCTCTTCATGTGGGGTCTTTTCACGGCCGTAATGTTCATAGCGACACTCAGGATCAACAGGACGCTCCAGTTCGTTTTCGGATCGCTTGCGTTGCTGTTTTTCCTTCTATCGGCAGCAGAGTTCACCGGGAGTGCTCTTATAGGCACTATCGCCGGATATGAAGGAATCATCTGCGGGCTGTCCGCGGTCTACGGCGGGCTTGCACAGGTCATCAACGAGGTCTACGGGAAGGCTGTCTGCCCTCTCTGACCTCTTCTTTAATTTTTCAAACTTTCTCAAGCCTTTCAAGAATATTTAAGGCCTTTCTGGCAGATTCCCGCACACGATAATCCTCGTCAGAGAGCATGGGAACGATAAATTCTATTGCTTCAGTGCATCCCATCAGGGAGAAAGATTCAGCGGCCGATGCTCTGACATCCCATTTTTTATCATTTAAAAGGCGAAGCATGGGCAGGGTGGCACTGTCGTCCCTGAGCATTCCAAGAGCCTTCACGGCCCCGAGACGAACCCACTTGTCATCACTTTCGAGGTATGGTATAAGAACAGGTACCGACTCGGCACTGCCGAGTTTTCCAAGGGAAAGCATCGCCACATACAGGTATTCAGGCTCCCCGTCGGGATTCATCGATCCGATAAGATGCGGAACCGCACGTCCGTCTCCGGTATTCCCGAGAGATTCGGCCGCCTTAACCCTGTAGGTGATATGCCGGTGATCCAGCTGGGCGATAAGTATCTCAAAATTCTCCTTCTGCCTCCTCTCTCTTTCCTTCTCAAGACGTTCCATCGGAGTGCGGCTTTCGGAGTTTATGGTCATACGAAATCAGAATCGGTTTTGCGGTATATAGTTCTTGCCATCACAGGAAAAACCATGCAACAGAGGCCAGAACGAGCACTGCAGATATAACAACAACATAGGATGACCTTTGCAATGGCTTCTCCGAATCAAGGAAAAGAGCGACAAGACCGGGTATAACAAAACCGAGGGCGAAACCTGCAAAATGGGCAAAAGGGTTGCTCTCCGTGCCCACGTCTGTCAGGATCAAAAAGAACAGGGACATCATTCCGACAGAAACGGAAAAAAGGACTACCGCTATCTTCATCCTGAGCTCCTGCAGGCCGCCGGGGCCCGACAAATCGTTGGCAGCGAAAAGCTCGATCATCAGTATGAAGAACAGCAGGAAAAGCAGGAGACCGGTAAAGGCCCAAACAATTCCTGAAAAACCGACACCGAACATAACATATGCCGGGAGGCTGCCGAGCCTGTAGAAAAATAGTGCAACTCCGGATATGGCGAAAGGGAACACAAAAAAGATCAGGGCAAGGTTAATCGCAAGAAAATTTTCCGGCATGAAGGAACCCGGCACAGGGATGATGTGATAATAGAGGAACCAGACAAGAAAACCGAATACGAGAAAAGACACGATATTTACATAGAGATGATCGGGAACGGTTGGATTGTGGGTATAATTTGCAAAGAACATCGACAGGGCGGTCGGGTCAGAATATTGCAGAACGAAATTCCGCAAAATGAAATCACCGGTAAAATTCCCCCCGAAAACCGCAGACTGAAAGAGATAAAGAGCCACAGGAACGAGAACAAGCAGGAGCAGAAAGAGAGTTTTTCTCAGTCCGAAAGTCTTTAGCTCTCTTAAAATATGGTGCAGATCCATCCTGTTTCGTCCCTCCGCAACAGGGACAGATTTCCCCCCGCGGCAAATAGATACAGTGCATTCATTTCTATTTATATTCAACCCGTATATCCCCGAACCCCAAACTTATCCTCTACAAAAACATAGATATTATACTGAAACCTAAGTGAGGCTTGTTTTAGGGCAATGAAAGATAATGACCTGTGCAAAACGCCTGTCATCCAGGCAAGGGTAAAGGCGGGTATGACCGCCGGGGAACTTGTTGAGCAGTTTGGTAAATCGCGGGCTTATAACGCCGGATCTCTCTGGCATGCGGTAAATATCTATGAAAAGATGCTCTCCGACCCGGAGGTCGTGAAATTCTTCGGTCTTGCAGGTGCCATGGTGCCGGGAGGAATGGGAGGCATAGTCGAGGACCTGATACTTCAGGGGCACATCGATGTTCTCGTTTCGACGGGGGCAAACCTGACGCACGACGTTATAGAGGCGATCGGGTGCAGGCACTACCACGGGACTGAGATCTGCAACGACGTGGAGCTTCGCGACGAGGAGATCAACAGGATATATGATATATTCCTCCCGAACGACGCGTTCATCAAATTCGAGGAGTTCCTGCAGGGAGTATTCTCGGGCCTTGAAACAGACAAAAAATACGGCATAGCCGATCTCACCAGGACAATAGGCAGAAACCTTGACTCGGGAATTCTTGCTGCGGCCGCAAAGAAAGAGGTCCCGGTGTACTGTCCCGCAATACAGGATTCGATGATAGGACTGCAGTACTGGCTCTTTTCACAGATGAATAAGGTCACGATAGACGCTTTCGCCGATATGCCGTCGCTCATGGATATATGCTTCGGCGCAAAAAAGAGCGGGGCGATGCTGGTTGGCGGGGGAGTCCCGAAAAATTATATCTTCCAGTCGATGCTTATGACTCCTAACGGTTTCGACTATGCAGTACAGCTTACCGGTGACAGGCCGGACCTCGGCGGCCTTTCAGGTGCAACCCTCGACGAGGCGAAATCCTGGGGAAAACTCACCGGTGAGGCTACAGCACAGACGGTTTACGGCGATGCGACGATCAACCTGCCGCTGATCGTTGCGGCGACACTTGAAAGACTGGAGATGCGAAGATGACGGAGCTTATACTTGCACTTGACGTGCTGACAAGAGAGGAGGCGGTATATATTGCAGATAAGACGGCACCTTATCTTGATGCCATCAAGATCGGCTACCCCCTTGTACTCGGTGCGGGAATGAAAATTGTTCATGAGATTGCAGGACTCGGCCTGCCGCTTATCGCGGACTTCAAGGTCGCCGATATCCCGAACACGAATAAACTCATCACAGAGCATGCATTCCAGGCAGGGTTCTCGGCCATTATTGCACAGGGATTTACCGGAAGCGATTCCGTAGAGGCCTGCGTGGAGACGGCGCACGACTATGGCGGCAGCTGCTACGTGGTGTCGGAGATGAGCCACCCCGGTGCTCTTGAATTCCTCTCGGGAGAGAATGCAGCCAGGATCGCAAGGATGGGGGTGGAGTGCGGTGCAGACGGGATCATAGCCCCTGCAACACGGCCCGAGAGGGTAAAGGCTCTCAGGGAGATAATCGGCAGCAAAAAGATCCTCTCACCCGGCGTTGGAGCACAGGGAGGAGATGCAAAAGAGATTGCGCCGCTTATCGACGGAATGATCGTCGGCCGCTCGATATACAATGCCGAAGACCCGGCAAAGGCCGCAGAAGAGTATTCCTTCGTACGCCGATGATGAGATGACCCGTTCCGATGCGAATAGCAGATGACGAGCCCTATGAGTCGCCTGAGGCGAAAACGGGAACAATTTTATTTTAACCGAAATTTATGCCCCCGGCCCGCTCCATGTTTTCCCTGTAGATTGTAATCAGGCGGGCTGCCGCATCGTCAAGCAGGTCTGCAGGAACACTGCCGGTCTTTTCAAGCTCTTCTTTCACTCTTTCCAGCAGGAGTTCATCGCTTGAGACTCCGCCCCTGTAGATCGAATAAAATAAGCTGTCCAGGCCTTCGATCGCGATCTTCTTCCCGTCAATCTCCAGCACAACGGAATTTTTCCCTGAAAAAACGTCTCCTTCCATATTCCTGACAAAAGTTCCTTGCCCCGCAGGATATTTATTCGTTTGCAGGACAGTCCCGAAATTTTGTGAATGGCATGCAGGGGGCCGGCGCGAATGTATACACAGGAATCATTGACATTAATAAACATTTCCGATAATCCGGACTCTATACCAGGCTTAATTTTCGAACCGCATCCAAAAAAGTTATTAACTATCCATCAAATTCTTAATACATGATATGGACTGAAGAACAGCTTGAACTTGCAAAGAAATACAAGACCCTTGAAGATATCCCCGAAGAAGAACGCAGGTACAAATGCCACACATGCCATATGGTTGTCGAGGAGAGTCCATGCCCCAACTGCGGGGAGACGCACCTCGAGATCATGTGCCCTCTCGATCACTGTGGCTGTTCGCACGATATTATTGAAAAGATCGAGTACTGCCCTCTCTGCGGCCAGCCGATCTGCCCTGAGTGCGGTTCCCACGACGTCTCGCAGGTCTCCCGCGTAACCGGCTATCTCGCCGACGTTGCAGGGTGGAACCAGGGCAAACAGCAGGAACTCAAGGACAGATCACGCTATACGGTTGCATGAGATTCTTTTATACAAAAAATACTCTTTTTATCCGTGGTAATTTCAGGGCGGCAAGCACCGGAGTTGCAGGCGGCATTTCCGATATCAATACGATAACAAACAGCAGCGTTCCCAAAGACTTCGAATGCGAAGATCCGGCAGGATATATACACGATATTATAACAGGGAAAGGCTACGAAAATGACGGATTTTTCGGGCTCCTGACTGCTGTAAATATGAAGGATCTCTGCATATTTTCATGCGGATATATTACGGCGTTCATCACCGCCGGAGTAACCAACCCCAATCCCCAGGGCCCGGGGACGATAAATATCATAATACACTCCGCAAAGAGCATGCCCGACAGTGCTATGCTCGAGATGGTAAAGACGGTCACCGAGGCAAAAACAGCCGCTCTTTTCGACATGGGCTACAAATTCACCGGGACAACGACCGATGCCGTAATCGTCGCATACGACAGGGACGCAGCCGAATCGGCGGGGATGTACTGCGGCACATTTACAGAACCCGGAATGAAAGCGTATGAGTGCGTCAGGATGGGTGTGAAGGAGGCAATTCTCAGGAATGAATCGAAGGTCGTCAGGAAGAAGCCGTCTTTTTTCATATACAGCACGATCGGCGGTGCCCACTGGATGGAATGGTCTCCGGACTCATGCGAATACTACCCGTGTCATTTTAAGGGGCAGGCCTGCGATTTCTGCTACTGCCCGTTTTACCCGTGCCACGATGAACAATTGGGTGACTGGATCGATTCTGCCTCGGGAAAAAAGGTATGGGCATGCACCAGATGCCTGCTGATCCATCATCCGAAGGTTGCAAAATACCTGAAGAAAAACCCGGAGGCAGGCCTGGAAGATTTAAAAGATACTGCAAAAGATTACGGGCTGAAAATCAGGGAATAAGAAGATCCCGGATTCATCCCGAATAACTGTTGATTTTTATCCGACTACTCTTCGATTCCAAG
Organism: Methanolacinia paynteri; assembly: GCF_000784355.1. Classification (NCBI taxonomy): domain Archaea; kingdom Methanobacteriati; phylum Methanobacteriota; class Methanomicrobia; order Methanomicrobiales; family Methanomicrobiaceae; genus Methanolacinia; species Methanolacinia paynteri. Next base: position 67,040 of record NZ_KN360925.1, read on the forward strand.
TGCCTCGAGAAGTTCGGGCAGTGGAATACCGTGTCCTTCTGCTGCTTGGCGGATCGTTTCGCCGCTGGCAAGTGCGCATCCGACGCACCCCATTCCAAAACGCATCAGAATTTCTGCAGCTTTCGGATTTTCCTGCAAAAGTTCGGTTAAAGGACTATCTGCTGTTAGTGCCATTACCTATTTTATGCCGCTCATTGTTTTTAATAAATACTAATATTGCACAACCGGCATATGCACGTCTCACACTTTCGCAGTGCAGAGCCGGAGATTAAATATCACCAAAGTACCGATTATTAACTGGAGATGTTTTATTATGGACATAGATCCGCAGATTACAGAAAGAATCTCCCTTATATTCAAGGAAAAAGGCGTTCTCCTTGAGAACGACAAGATCGAATCGAAGCTGAAACTCCTGACCGCCGACTTCGGCATAGCACCTGAAGAGGCCGAAAAGATGGTGACGAGCGAACTCCTGCGTGAATACGGACTTAACGGCCCCTCGCAGCAGTCACCTTCCGCCCAGCAGCAGGCTGTACCGATCGCTGGTGTTTCGCCCGGCGACTGGGTGACCGTCGAAGGAAAGATAGTCTCACTCTCCTCTCCACAGTCCGAGGTAATCGCACAGAGCGGAATCCTCTCCGATGAATCAGGAGCTATCAGGTTTATCGTCTGGGCCAAATCCAATGCACCGCTGCTTGAAGAGCGCAAGTGGTACAGGTTCGAATCGGCAACTGTGGACGAGTACAGGGGTGCACCCAGCATGAAGATCCACTCCGGAACGACGATTACACCCATCGAGATGGAGAAGACATTCATGCCTTCGCCTGTTCCGATCTCAGCGCTGAAACCCGGTGTATCGACTATAAGAGCAAAGGTGATGCAGGACTGGGAGCCGCGTCACGAGAGGATGTTCCAGTCGGGACTGCTCGGCGACGAATCGGGCACTGTAAGATTCGTAACCTGGAAAGACGATACCAATGTCCGCCTCGAAGCAGGAAAGGTCTACAATATCTATTATGCCGGTGTCGACGAATTCCAGGGAAGGCTCTCCATGAACCTGACGGGGGCTATGATCCTGGAAGACGAAGGAGCCGATATCGAGGTTGCTTCCGGCGATACGAAGATCTCGGGTGCTTTCGTGCATATGGGGGGGGGTACGGGCCTTATCAAGCGCTGCAAGGTTGAAGGGTGCAACAGGGCCTTATCCAGGCAGAATTACTGCCCGGTGCACGAGATCCAGAACGACTTCCGCTATGATCTCAGGATAACCGGTGTCGTCGACAACGGACAGAAGGCAACCAATGTCCTTGTCCAGAGGCAGGAAGCCGAGAAACTCACCGGGATCTCCCTTGAAGCGGCTATCGAGACGGCCGAGAACAACCCGCTCGGATTCGACGATGTAATAATGAAGATGCAGGAAGCTCTTTTAGGCAGGTATGTCGAGTGCAAAGGGAGCGATATAGACGGAACTCTGCTTGTTAAGAGCTGCTCCCTTGTGAAGTACGACTCAACCCGCCATGCGGATCTGATCAACAGGGCTTCGGTACTGCCTGAAGGAGGTGAGCAGTAATGAGCAAAGGAGGATTTTCAAGACCTGCAGGAAGTTTTGTCCGCGAACCTGCGATCAGGGTATTCTCAACCGAACTGAGGGAATCAAGACTACAGTTCAGGGACGGAGAGGATGAAAAAAGCCCGAGCTTCATTCTTCTCCCAACGGGAGAGAGATGCAACAGGATATTCATCTGCGGGGAAGTAACCCAGAAGGAGAAGCGGGGCGACCAGAACACGTTTTATACCGCAAGACTCCGCGACCCGGCAGGGCTTTTCTTCCTGAACGCCGGCAGCTACCAGCAGGAAGCCATGCAGCAGATGGCGAAGATCAACCAGGGCGACTTCGCTGCAGTCGTAGGAAAACCGGGAATCAGGGAGACTCCGGACGGATCGATCTTTGTCACAGTCAGGGTAGAAACAATTACCCGGATCGATAAGGACACCTATCTCACGTGGATCGACGATGCGGCCGAACAGACGCTTGACCGGCTGGAGAGGTTCGGCAGCACGGACGACTCCATGAAGGCTTCGGAGTTCTATAATACGTCAACCGAACACTATAGGCGAATAGTTTACGAATCGCTTGTTGCAGCCGATATCTAAGCCGGCACACACGCCCAGGAATTCCCGGCAAATCAAATCAATTTTTATAATGCCCTGCATCTTATATTTAACCAGTATACTGTTGTTTGCGGCACGGAATCAGTACAGAACTTGATCCCTCCCCAATAACGGCAATAATTACAGGGAGTACTGAACGGATATATGGCTTCAAACCGGGAGATGGAAAAGAAGATCAAGGCCCTTGCAGACTACCTCAGGGTGAACCCGGACAAGATCACGCCATCAAAGGGGACATTATATTCATTCAGGGCGTTCTACTACGGCCCTAACAGGGCATACCTGGTGCTTACGGAGATCGAAGCCAATGTTGCCGCCAGGAGGGCGATAATGAACAGGCTCTGGGTAATAGCACTTGAATCCGTCTTCAACTATTTCGATATAGGGTGCTACCCCGCAGACGCCCTCGAAAAGCTCTCGCATGACGATATCAGGAAGATTAACGCCGGTCTCGAAACCCTGTTCGAGAAGACATGCGGCATCGAGATCCTCGCCGAGAAGATGTTATCACTCGGGAACAGGGCAAACATACTCGCAGATTACGACCAGAAAGAAAGTACTCATGGCGATTATTTAATTTACAGGCTTTTCTAATCAAAATATGACTTTAATTAAATGATTAGAACTCCCCGGGTTATTTGAAATGCGTTAACAACAGGCAAAAAAAAGATCATTCAGCATTTATAAATATATAGAAAAAATAGATCCAATAGTATCTAGTCAAAATTAATTTTCATCAATTTTCCCTGAGGTGGCTTATGGAGCTAAAAGATATCATTAAAGTATTGAAACTTGCAATCGAAGGCGACCATTCGGTCCGGATCGATTCGGATGCCTGCAAAGATCCCGAATTAAAAGAGCTTTCCGATACGATCAACACGGCCATAGAATTTCTTGTGGACTGTAAAAATACGACCGACAGCGTCCAGATGATGATCGCGCAAAATCCCATCCCAATTGTCATCGTAGACAGCAGTTTCAATATCGTGGATGTGAACAAATCGTATGCAGACCTTCTCGGAGTTACACTTCCTGAGGCTCTTTCAGGCGATAAAAATCTGTATAAAGCGAAAACATTGAGGGGGGAAGGAGCAGGCGAACTGTTCTCCATGAGGAAGAAGACAGAATGCGAACTTGAGATGACCCTGAGATCGGGTACTGTCAAATACGTCGTGCAGAAGGGGGTTCCGCTCGTCGATGAGAGCAATAACGTAAACATCGGAATGTTCGTGTTCCTCGACATCACAAGGGAACGCGAAGAAGAGAGAGAGATCGCAAAGGACCTGAAAAAGATCGAAGCTCTCCAGGAGCGTTCCGAGACGATCGTCCAGCAGAACCCGATGCCTATCCTTCTCTGCGACAAAGAGATGAATATCAGAGTTGTAAACCCGGCATATTCCGATCTCTCAGGCATACCAATAAGCAGACTCATAAAAATGTCGCTCAGGGATTTTAAGGTCCTGGAGCAGAAGGGCGAAGGGATAAAGAATGTCTTCGAGACAAGAAGGAGATGTTTCGGGGAGGTCAGAGTAGAATTCCCCACAGGAGTAAAGACCCTGGAGCAGTACGGAATTCCGATATTCAACGCAGACGGAGATATTTCAAACCTCCTGATAGTATATAACGATATAACCGCGATCAGGGAGAAGGAAGCCGAAGTTCTCAGGCTGATGGAAGAACAGAAAGAAAAGGCTGAATCCCTCGAACTGAGCACAAACGATATAGAAAAGGGCCTGAAGGCGATGAGCGACGGTGATTTCACCGTTACCGTGAAACACAGGGAGAACGACCTGCTCAAACAGCTCAAAGACAATTACAACAAAGCGATAAACGAGAGCAGAACCATCTTCGGAGATGCGATTAAGGCGATGATAGAGGTCGAGTCGTATATGAGCGACGCGAACCACAGTACCGGAGAGGTCGCAAAGGCGTCCGAACAGGTTGCAATAAATGGACAGAAAGCCGCCGAGCTCACACGCAACCTGTTGCGCGCAATGGAGGAGATCAACAAGGAGATCTCGGACATGTCAGCATCCAACGAAGAGATTGCAAGCACATCGCAGGAGGTTTTGGACCAGTCGGGCAGGGTCTCCGAGATGGGCAGGGAAGCAGAGGAGCTCGGGCGCAACGCGACATCCAAGATGGAAGTCGTAATGGGCATCACGAATAAAAGCGTCGACGAGATCGAAGGCCTCAACAACCAGCTAAAGGAGATCAATAATGTCGTCAGGCTTATCACAGAGATCACGAACCAGATCAATATGCTCGCACTCAATGCCGCAATAGAGGCTGCAAGAGCAGGCGAACACGGGAGAGGCTTTGCGGTCGTCGCCGGAGAGGTCAAAAATCTTGCAAGCGATGCAAGAGAGGCGACTGCCCAGATCGACAGCGTTATAGAGAAGATCCAGAAGGCAAGCCTCGGAACGGTCGAATCGATAAAATCGGCCAATACCGAGGTCACGTCAGGTGCAGAGAGCGTAAACGCAACAATCCGGGCTTTAAACAATATCGTAGAAGGCGCCGAGCGTGTTACAATGGATATGGGCGAGATTGCACGGGCAATCGAGGACCAGGCCAATATCGCCAACAAGATCGTCGGCCAGACCGACAAGAGCACGGTGCTTGCCGGGGATGTCCAGAACGAGATCGACGAGCTTGCAGCACTCTCCGAGGAGACAAGCGCCTCCGTGCAGGAGATTGCCAGCGCTGTGGACGAGGTTACAGGTCTTGCAAAACAAATAAAGGAAACAATAAGTCAGTTAAAGGTCTGATAATATTCCACAGGAGAGAGATCAATGACAGTCATTGATATCGTTGAGTTCGAGATCAACAACGAGCGTTATGCACTCGATATCGGCCTTACAAGAGAGATCGTTGAGATGATACCGATAACCCCGGTACCTAGGGCGCCACCGTACATCGCAGGGATAATCAATCTCCGCGGTGAGATTACAAACATCATCAATCTCAACAATATCCTGGGCCTGCCTGAAAAAAGTGCTGAGGATATAGAGGAGCATAAGATAATCGTTCTTGTTCCTGAAGCCGCCGAAGGATCGATCGTCGGAATCATCGTCGATGCGGTTCATTCGGTCCTCCAGATCCCTGAGAAGAATATTGAAAAGGTCAGCGGCGGCCTCTCGAGCGAGGCCTATGTAAAGGGAATAATCAAAATCGAGGACAAGGACACCGAGAACATGGATACGGAGAAGGGAAGACAGAAAAGGCTGATAATCTGGCTGGATATCAGCCAGCTCCTCCAGGATCTTCTGGCTTCAGCCAGGTAGACGGCCTTTAACGCTCTTTTTTCTCACATATCTTTTTATTTTATCTGAATATTTACCCGTCAGGCCCCCTATGGTCGATGTAATAAGAACCATAACAGCTATTGTTCCCAGAACCAGGGGTGATCCGTATGTCGCAATGGCAAGAGAAAATTCTCCCCTTGCCGTAGTCTCCGACCAGATCTCTATTCCGGAGAGGTAGTTTCCGTGCGTCGCCTTTCCAATGACAAGCGATGAAATCAGCTTTGTCGTGACCGCCGCAAGCGAAAGGAGGATCACGGAGACCACCGGAAATCCGGATGACAGGTCAACGGAGATTCCGAAGAAGACGAAGAATATTACAAGGAATATATCCCTGAAAGGTCTTGCATGCTTTTCGAGTATCTCGGGCTTTGTAACCGACATCGCTGAGCCGAGGGCTATTGCAACCAGGGTTGAAGGGATATCGAGGGCAATGGCTACTCCGCCTGCAGCCAGCACAATGGAGAATGTGAACAGCAGCCCGAGATCCTCGTACCTCTCAAGAAATGCCCTGACAGTCTTCCTGAATAAGTAGCAAAGGGCAAAAAATCCGGCTATCAGCACCGCAGCGGTTGCTATTACGGCTGCCGGGGATTTGCTTCCCGAAGACAATGCCACAATGATCAGAAGAAGCATAATATCCTCAAAGACCATTATCCAGAGGATCGTCTCCGATTCCGGAGCCGCAAGCTTCCTGTTCTCAATGAGTGAGGCGACGGCCATAGCCGAACTGCTTATGTAAAAGGCGCAGGCGATGACGACCGCATCCATTACATCAAATCCCACGACGATTGCTACCGCATACCCAGTGAGGATGTTTATCGCGAGATCGACCGTTCCCGAAAGAAGAAATGAACGGCCCTGGCCGTATATCTCCCCGGGCTTCAGCTCAAGGCCCATCGTAAATAGGAGGAACAGCAGCCCGGCCTCGGCCAGGAAGTCGGAGACATCGCTCTCCCCGACTATTCCGAGACCTCCCGCCCCGAGCAGCAGACCTGCGAACATGTACGCGGGGATGGGAGGGAATCTCACCTTCTTCGATACCCATGCAAGGATAAGGCAGACGAGGAGGGCTAATGCAATTCCTTCAAACATTAACGAACGAATTCCTCCTCAAAACGCTTCATCTGTTCGGCATTTCCGATCACAAGAACCGAATCGTTCGTTTCAAAACGGAACGAGGGTGACGGGTTGAAGATGCTCTGGCCCTTCCGGCTCACGGCAACTACCGTTACCCCGGTGCTGCTGCGGATATTCAGGTCCCCTATAGTCTTTCCCGATGTCCTGTCGCCAAGCTTAAACGTGTGCATCTTTACTTTCAAATCGGCAAACGAGGAGAACACCATGCAGATCTCCTCCTCATCGGTCTCGAGAATTGCACCAGTGAGCACGTTGCCGATCCTTCTTGCTTCTGGAGGTGTAAGATCGGCCGAACAATAGTCTCCGTTGCCGGACCTCACGTAAAGCTGGACACCTTCACCCTCCATGTAGATAATCGATACCCGGTCACCCTTTTCAGTATCAAGTTCGTATTTGGTTCCGATGCCGGGCATATCGCGGGATGTAAATGACATTGAAAGTTTTTTGGGTCCTGATCGAATATCTACATTCCGAATGCAGGGGGCCCTTTTCAGGTGCAACTGAAATTGAAAAATTTTAACAGCTTTTGAAAGGAAGGTTATCCTGTGAACGGGATGCGGAGTAGAGATGACGGACAAACCACTTAAAGCCCCTGATATTGCAGAGATAGCCGGAGTTTCTGCCGGCGAGATGAAGAGGATAGCCGAAGAGTACAAAGTGGTTATCCCGTCAAGGGTTTTTGGGCGGGTAAAACTCTATGAACAGAAAGCCGCGGGAATAGTCGAAAAGATCTCCTCGATGGAGGCCGCAGGGAAGACGACGGCGGATATAATCAGGGAGCTCGGAGGCAAAGCCGCTGCAAAAAGTACAAAGGAAAAGACAGGAGAGAAGATCAGGAAAAAACAGAGCGCTCCTGCCGGAAACAATACCCCTTCGGGCAAAACACCAGCCTCAAGACCGTCCCGGGGAAAAGAGGATGAAACAGCCTTCATAGAACTGAAACTTAACAGGCTGACAAACAGGGTGGAGCAGCTTGAAAAACAGCTCCTTGCGGAACGGGCCGAACGTAACGAGGAGAGGAAGGAATATCTCAGGATTATTGCAGAAATAACCGAAAACACTGATGCCACAGGGGAATGGGTAGACTATTTTGACAAAAAAATCGACGACCTTTCTGCAGGACAGGACGAATTCAACAAAAAGACACTTGAATGGATCGACTATACCGAAGAAGAAATCGATCTCCTCAAAAAACCGTTCTGGAAAAGGCGCAGATAATAAAACTAACCGATCAGGCATTGGCTTCCGGTAAATTCGAAGTCATAAAAGAATATATATCAAAAAAGGACCTACATAGGAGCTGTACAGGAGGAATTGAGAATGAAAATGGCATATTCGTTCGCAGCAGTGCTTCTTCTGGCGGCATGCCTTCTCTTTGCAGGATGCACCGGAACATGTACAACAATGCTGTATGATGATGACAACGGAAAGACCGTTGATGTTTCAAAGGACTGCGAGATCATGATCGAACTTACGGAAAACCCGACAACCGGGTACACATGGGAGCTCACAGCACCGGGGCTGACATATGTCTCTGACGAGTATGTGCCCGATGCAAACAGCGAGGGTCTCGTCGGTGCCGGTGGAGTCCATGTATTCACATACAAGGCAGAGAACACCGGCATATTCAACATAGAAGGCATATACAAGCGTTCATGGGAAGAGACATCGACCGATGACACGACCTGGTCGGCAACGGTTGTAGTAAAATAAACCCAACTTTTTTTTATCCCGGAACACACGGTTCAGGATTAAATCTTTTCAGAGCCTATAGTAGAGGATATTGAAGCACGGCATATTTCACGCTGAAAGAACATCGGGTTCCCGGGACAAATTCAGCCACGGCACCACAATCATTCTCCTTTCGGCCTGCATTCTCCTGCCGATGATATCGGAGTCGATGCTTGTTGCCGCACTTCCGGGAATAGAACTTGAGTTCTCGACCCAGGGAATAATAGGGGCATGGATCCTTCCGGTAGTTCTTCTCCTTGGAGCGAGTTTATGCCCGTTCCTCGGGACACTCGGCGACAACCTCGGAAGAAAGAAGGTTCTCTCCATAGGCCTTGCCTTCTATGTCGCCGGAGTTTTGCTCTCCGGGTTCTCGTGGGATATCTGGTCGCTTCTCCTCTTCAGGGCGATGCAGGGCATAGGCATAGCCGCATCCCCAATCGCATTTGCAATAGTATCCGAGCATTTCCCTCCCGAAAGAGTCTCTACAGGGATCGGAATTCTCGCCGGATGCTACGGGGCGGGGACACTCCTAGGTATTTTCTTCGGGTCGATCGTGACCGGTATCCTCGGGTGGAGATGGACCTACTATATCCTGATCCCGGTTGTCATCCTGCATCTTGTACTGGTAAATCTCAAAATCCCCTCGTCGCCCGGAACCCCCGGGAGAAAATCGGACTGGGCAGGCGCTTTCCTCCTGCTGGTCGCGATTTTCTTCCTTATGACGGCCGTAACTCTCTGCTACGGAGGAGAGTTTGAGTCCTTGCCGGTCGCTGTTTCGGTGGCACTTTCAGTGATAGTGGGCGTATTGTTCGTATACTGCGAAAAGAGATCTGCATTCCCTTCGATAGACCTCAGAATGCTTAAAAAAAGGAAGGTTGCCATAATCGCGGCGATGGCGCTGCTTTTGAACATGACTACCTTCCTCTACGTTCAGGTATTCCCGTTCATAATCCAGTCCCCAGCAGGCCTTATGCTCGGCGAACTTTTCGTCGGCTGTATAATGGTTCCCGGCTCCATCGCAGACATGATCATGAGTACATCAGCGGGCGTCTGGGTGCGAAGGAAAGGCCATAAACCGGTATTTTACTTGGGCGGGGTACTGATAATAATCGCACCGCTCGTATATTTCCTGCTGCCTCTGTCCGTAATAACGCTCGCGGCGGTCTACACCATATTCTGTGCGGGCATGGGAATGATCTCAACGGCCTATCTCATTCTGATGATCGGCACCGTTCCGCCGGACAGGACCGCGGGTGCAACCGGGCTCCTGAATTCATACACGAACATCGGCGGCATGATCGGGCCGATAATAACCGGCATCTTCCTCGCGACATTCTCGGTAAAAACAGTAGTAGACGGCGTATCATGGCAGACCCCGACACCAGAGGCTTTTTTTTACACATTTGCAACAGGCATGGCTGCAGCACTTGTGATAATGATGCTGATAATCGCGATAAACAACGGGCGGAAGGTTCAATTATGAAATTTTCCCGTATCTGCTGAAAATTATTTATTTGTTTAAAATTAATCATCTCTCTATGCTACAAAGGAAGAGTGCATTGTTATGCATGACCCTGGCGGCCCTGGGGTTGTTATTCCTGGCGGTATGCACACCCTGTGCAGCCATGAATATCGAGGTAACCGACGGAACCCTCCCCGACTCACAGGATGAAGCCGCTACAATAACATATACCATAGTTATTACAGGACTACCGGTACAAGCGGAATATCTTGAGATCAGCACCGATCTTATTCCAGTTTCAGACTCTACGCTCTGGACCGTGCCCGATACGACCTATGTCGAGATCGAAGGCGGAGAAGATTCACTGAACGACCAGAAGATCACGCTCAAAATCCTCGAGTATCCCGACCAGGGCATAACGGTCACATGCTCCGGCAGGGTGCCTTCGCTGACCTCGGTCGAGACTGTCGACGGCGTTGTCATTACAAAGAGGGTGGAGCAGAGCACCGGCTACATCTATTATCACGTGCGTGCGCTGGATGAAAACAACGATCTTCTCGGGACGGCTGCAACCGAGACCTTTTCGATAACCATACCCGGAGAGGACGTGTTCAAGGAAAGGCTGAATGCCGTCTCCGACACCGACATGAGGGCAATCATCGACGATCTCTACTCAAAGGGCCTGACTGACGAGGCAGGAGACCTGCTCGATTACTGGGAAGCGCCGAAGGAGTCGACGGTCTCTCTTACGATGACCGCCATCGCCGCGATAGTCCTCATGATCATAGGGCTAGTCGTGGGTGTCATCTTCGGCCAGATCAGGGCAAGAAACATGCAGGACTTCGAGGATGACTACAGGGGGAGATGAGATTGCCAAATGACGGCATAATCGAGGGAAGACCCTTCCAGATGCCCGACGAACTCACAGTCGTCGCGGTAGGCGGATGCGGAAAAAAGCTGATCTCGCAGATCTACGAGCACGACTGGTTCCTGAAGCACTACCTTTCCGACGCCAAGAGACTTACCCTCTACACACTCGACACCGATACCAACCAGAGGAAAGAAGACCTCCGGAGGGTCGCGGGTGTCGAGAAGAAACTCTCCGAGATCCAAAAGACCGAAAACCTCACAGGCGGAAGCGTCAAGGCATTCCACTATCACATCCCCGATCTCGCGAATGTCGACCGCGTCTCGTCCCTGACTTCAAAGGATATAATCGAGCAGGTAAAGAACCGGAGGGAGCCGCCGCTCGTGGACGTCTGGTGGATGAACGATCCGGATTACGGCTTCGACTACCAGGAGTTGAAGAAGGTAGACCCGAACATCGTCGATGACTTCGGCGGGGGAGTGCACAGGCGCCGTGCGATCTCCAAGGCCGTATTCTACAAAGCCATAACGCAGGGCGGCGAGCAGTTCCCGTCATTCCAGGGACACGGGCCGGTGGCGATCATCGTCGGACTCGGCGGAGGAACCGGCTCGGGGATGTTCATCGATCTCGCCCGCTACATCAAGGAGAAACGCGGACAAGAGGCAAAGATTTGGCTCTTCTGCGTCCTTCCTGCGGCAGGAGAAGGGGAGAAGGAACAGCTCAACGCTGCAATCGCACTCTCAGAGATAGAATACCTGAACATGAAGGACGACAAGCTCTTCAACTACATCGTCCTCTCTTCCTTAAGCCCGACCGGCTACGTAGACGGCGGAGACCGGAAGAGGGAGGTAGTCGAGTTCGATTCGTCCTTCCCGTACATGTTCATCAACGCATTTTACCTCCCGACGGCCGATATTTCGGCGATAGTCGATGCAAAGAGAGACTATTCGGGATTCATATTCGCGGACTCGCATGTGATCGAGTATCCTGTCGAGAACCTACGGACCCTGAAAAAAGGATTCGAGGATGTGATCGCGTCCTACTCGGAGATCTCGAACGAAAGAACACGCCTCTTAAAAGAGATCTCGACCTTCTTCGCCACGAACGAGAACCTCTACCCGGCCGAGTTCTCAAAGACGGACACAGAGATTACGCATTCCGACGTAACCAAATTCAAGAAGGAGATCGAGAAGATCAGGAATGTCTGGGAGAACGAGATCACGTCTCTTCTCAACTTCCAGACGCAGAATATCATCGAATCCGCAATAAGCAACAACATGCCGGTAGAGCTGAAGGAGCTCGACAGGATTAACGAATTCGACAAGCTCGCCGAATATGTCACAAGGCTCAAAAAGTCCCTTGAAAACGAGAGTAAACCGCACGAGAACGCGAAGGACCAGGAACTCTACGAACTTGTCAAAAAGAATCTCAACCTCCTCGGGCAGATGGCCGAACTCCAGAATAAGACGCTCGCGGTCAGGGACAACTCGGCCCGTCTCGCCCTTGTAAACCTGATCAGGGGCGAAGAGAACTTCGGAAAGATTTCAGGGGATATCTCCTCCGAGACCGGAAAGCTCAGGGCGGAAGTGAGCGAGGCAGATACCAAAGTTTCGAAGAAGAGATCCGAGCTCGACGAGATCGTAAAGCTCAGGGACAGGGATGTCGGCCTTGTCAAATCAGAGATCAACGCCCTCGCAAAACCTGTCGACGATTATATCGCGCTGGGCCACGGGGGAGACGAAAGCGGCAGGTCGCTTGAGGATCTTGAAAGAGAGTATATCGATAAATTCGCATGGCTGATGTCGCTCCTCATCGAGAGGATCAATGAAACCTCTGGCAAGAAGAAGCTGAAGCCGATCAGGCGCGATGCCTGGATGGGCTCTCTCCCGCTCGGCGAGATGCAGACCGATATCGACAGGCTGGAAAAGATTACCGGAACCGATCTTGCATACCTGAACGACCTCGCCGAATCCGTCTCGCTCTACTACTTCAACGATTATATGATGAGAGTAGCCAAAAAGCAGGGATTCGGGGACACGCTCCTCGGGAAGAAGCTCAACTTCGAGATGTTCAGGAGCGAAAAGGCCACAAAGGAGGAACGCATCAACAAGATCGCGAGGATGCATCCCGGAAGGATCTTCATCCGCGAACCCTTCGAGATATATGTCCAGGACAGGTTCATCACGGGAGAGTTCGACTCGAAGATGGTCTCCCTCCGCGAGGCCGTAATCGAGCCGCTCGTCTCCCAGTTCAATCTCGAATCCGAGGAGAAAAAGGCGCTTATATCCTCGTTTTCAGGCGGAGACAGCGGACGGATACTCTCTGGCCTCAGGGAACGGCTTACAGGGATCATCAACAGCCGCGAAGGATACGAATCGAGAATCGACAGTATCAACGGCGAGATCGACGACCTTATCCAGTCCAAAAAAGAGATGCAGCAGGAGATCGAGTTCTTCACCAGGCTCGACGAGCTCATCTCTTCTTCGTTTGAGGCAAGGAAGAAGCTCAAAGCCGCACTCGACAGCTACGACTCCGGCCTCAGGGATATCGAGGAGAGAAGACGCGGCGGCTCGAAGACCATCGAAGGCATGTACAGGACATGGTTCGGGGAGATCAATCCCGCCATACTGTCCCTGCTAAACGACGACTCGGACCTCTCTTCGCTCGACTACGACAACGACGGGAAGAAGGAGATCGAGAAGCTCTACAATATCGTCAGGTGGAAGTACAAGGATCTCATAGATGCGCACAAGCTCGGCGTGAACAACCTCTCCGTCGGCCACGGACCCGGAGGAACGGAGAGATGGAGCTTCGAGAAATCAGCACTCGTCGCATCGTCGCCCTCCAGGTGGCTGTCGCAGATGACCGACAACAATGCGGGAGACTTCAGGCGGTATCTTGTAAAGGCCCTCGACCTCAAGGGTGTGGACTCAGCCAAGGTCAACTCGCACAACTACACGAAGCCCTGGGAGGTCTCGCTCACGTTCTTTGCCGCGGCAAGCTTCCTCGACAATATCTCGCCCCTTACGACCGGCGGCGGGTATTGGGAGAAATACGAGAGATCTAAGAACAACATCCTGCATCACGCCCTCTACCTCCAGCAGGGGAAGTATGTGACACGCAAACGCACCCTCCTGCTCGCCGATGCGGCAGAGATCGCAGGCCTTGAAGACGGCAACAAGAAGTCTAGGGACGAGGCAAAGGAGAGGGTTCTTGATCTTTACGAGGTGAAGGATATCAAAGAGGCTGCCGGGGAATGATAATCAACAACAAAAGGCGAAAGATCTATCTTCTCGCCGGCCTTCCCCTTGCGATAATAGTTGCATACATATTTGTCAGTATCGCGCCATACTTCAAGAACCACCCGACCCCCGCGTCACTGACGGTATTCATGGAGTTTCTCTGCGGCCTGTTCTTTGCAATCGCGATAGGGATGATCTTCAACGAGGACTCAAGGATCAACGGGATCATATACTGCGGAATATTTGCTGCAATCCCCGTATTCTATGTCAATGTCAGCCCCTGGGCGAATGTAACGCTTCTCCTGCTCGCTTTCGGGTCAGGAGCGGGAGTGGGCGCAGTTGCCGTGATCAGGTCGGTTCTCTCGAACAGGTATGACAGCCTTGCGAAGATCGCAAAACTCCTGTTCACGATATTCTTCGCGATAATCATCGGGTTCCTGGCGTACGAACTCTATGCCTCATCCTTCTCCGCCGATGCATCGGTATCTGAGTACCTGATTCTGCAGAACGTATTCGTATTCGGAACGGGCATCGTCATATCGCTGGTCTTATACTGGCTCGCCATCAGGATCACGATAGGGGTCCGTGCCTCGGAGATATTCATATTCGGGCCGAGGTCCTCTGGAAAGACCTACTTCGTGCTCGGCCTCTGGGGCTACATCTCCGAACACTTCGACAAAGGTCACTCGAACGAGGGTGTCGTCCTCACGGGCGATCCCAATGACGACGGTGAGGACCTAAGGATATCGAACCTCTATGCAAACGTGCTCGACGGCCAGATATTGTCGAGGACATACAGGTACCAGATGGTGATGTACCAGCTCACCGGAAAGAAGTTCGGCATAATTCCTGTAAAATGGACGGTCGTCGACTATGCGGGAGAATATTACGACGAGCTGAACGAGGTGAACTACACCAGGGCCATAAACCAGATCGCACCTGCACTCGGGATGCACCCCAACGATATCAGGAGGCGTGCCGGGACGATAGACTTCGTGAAGTACATAAAATTGAACTTCAGGGACATGCTCGTCGACCCGGAGTTCACGAAGAGCGTCATACTGATCACGATGTACGGGAACTTCCTGAGAGCAGGCAAGGTGATCTTCCTCATCGACGGCGAAAAGATAACCGGAAGCAGGAAGGGCCAGGCCCAGCTTGCAAGGGAGTTCGGCGGTTACATGAAGACACTTATCGATCTTGAAAACCGGCGGAATATGAGATTCTTCAACCCCAACAAGAAGTACGCCCTCGCTGTTACCAAGACCGACCTCCTCTTCTGGAAAAACAAGGAGATAAGGAACCAGATACTCTCGATGGGTGCGGAGAAGCTCTCGGGCATAGACGACCACTCGAGGAACGCCAGCGAGATCGAGAAGAAGATATTCTCGATACTCTCCGCAAATACGGTATTCAGAAATCTCGTCAATATGATGAACGATATCTCGATGTACTTCGTCGCGGTCTCGGTGGACGCGACAGCCGAGCCTTTCCCGACCGAAGAGGGCTTCGAGGACGAGATCGCCCCGAAGGGCCTTGCGCCGTGGAGGTTTACCGAGATAATAAAATTCGGCCTTTAGACCGGACTAAAAGGACGAAGAATAATGGAAGAAAATTACGGACTATTTACAACAGACGGCCAGAGGCTCGCAGGAAACCTCCAGGACGAGTCGATTACGGGACTCGCGGAGAGGCTGGACGAGAGCACGGCGTCGCTTTTTATAAAAACATCAGGAACATTTGTCTGGCTCGGAACCGCTGTCAACGTCCAGAAGAAGGGAAGACGACCGGACACCTTCATTTATATCGAAAAAACATCCTGGTACGGGTCGCTTCCGCCGAGGATCGACCTCTCTTACATACACGAATTCTTCGAAAGGGTTGCCGAAAGGCTCTCTTCGATCGACTACGGGATACGCGATCTCGCCTCCGATACCGCATTCATAGGAGAGCGCCGGGGCAGATTCGTCTCCGGCCTCTCCGGGACCGGCGTGGTCGAGTACGCACTCGGGAAGACTCTTCTCTGCAAAGAGGTCGTGTGCGTATCCGACGACCTCTCGAAATCGGTCGACTTTGTTGTAGCGATAGCGGAGAAGCTCTTCCCGTTCCTCTACGCAGGATTCACAATCGTCGTCTCGAAGAGAAGTTTCAGGGGAGCGGACATTCTTGTCACCGAAAAGACGGCGGCAAAGGCGGATATCCGGCTGGATACCGAGACGATAGAGGATACGAAGTGGACGGACATCTACCGTACCGCGGGTGTCCTCCCGCAGAAGCCGGGAATGGCGCACTGGGCGGCCGAAAGAAGGAGCAGAAGACAGATCGCAGAAAGGCTCCTCTCGGACCTGAAGAAGAATGCCAGGGCAGCAGGAAGGAGTTCGTACCTGGAATCTTTTATCGATTCCGAGGAAATCGAGAAGTTCCCCTGCGACAAAGACGGAGTCACAGGAGCCTTATCGGTGCAGGGGGAGCCTTCCACCGGAAAGAGGAACGGGCGGACCCCGTCCGAGGACGACTACGGTAAATGGGAGGTCTCGGAATACGACCGCATGAAACTGATGGACGATTACGAGCAGCTGATGGAGACGAGGAAGAAGAAGAGAATAAAGATAATCGCTGCAGTGTTCGTAATCTTCATTCTTGCCGCAGCAGCGATCTTCGTAATCGTAAAACCCGCGGGACTCACAGGGTTCCTGCCCGGCTTCCCGGTCCAGACTTCCGCAACCCCAACGTCAACTCCATATATCACGCCGTCGGAGACGATCGCCCAGCCGGAGGGAAATATCACCATCGAAAGGCTGAACGCGAGCCCCGGCAATATCCCCGAAGGGCTTAGGGGTGTAAGCGGTACCTACAATATAACGACCGACTCCCCACAGACAGTATTGATCGAACTTACCGGGATTTATGACCCGCTCTTATCCTACTACCTCATGGAGTTCAATACTTCCGGCTATTCATGGGATTACGTGACCGGGACATCGGAATACTCGGAGGCCGGTGCGATGGTCGTCATACCCGAATCTGGGATCTACAGGATATTTACTGCAAAAACCGGACCGGAAGAGAATATTACGGATACGAATACGACCGGCGGGGCATGATTATCCGCCCTCCGTGTGACTGGTGATTACTCCGGGAAGTTTGTTCATGAGTGCCGGGCGGAATAGAACCCTGTTCATATTTTCTGCTGCAATAGTGCTTGCAGCAGTACTCATGGTCTCCTGCGTCTCGGCCGAAGATACGACGAAAGGATCGCTTGATGTCAGTTCGAATCCTTCGGGGGCGGATGTCTACCTCAACGACGAATTCATAGGGAATACACCACTTACGGTGAATGCTCTTTATCCCGGCATATATTACGTCAGGCTCGAGATGACAGGCTATGAACCATGGGAAAAGATATTCGATATAAAAGAGGGAGAGACCACCTACATATCCTATAACCTTGACGCATCAGTCGGTGAGGCATACTCCATAAATACCGAACCTGATGGTGCTGAGATCTATTTTGACGATGAATTCAAGGGTTATTCCGACAAGGTCCTAAACAATCTTCCCACGGGACAGCATGAAATCACCCTCGTCCTCGACGGGTACCAGGACTACAGGAGAATTGTCTATATCCAGGAGGGAATGTCGCAGTCGCTTACTCACGTATTCGAACCGATGCCCACCACAGGTACGGTGGTAGTAGAGTCTGTACCGTCAAATGCCGATGTCTATATGAACGGCGAATACATGGGAAGGTCAATGCTTACCCTCGAGGAGGTCGAACCCGGCACATACAGCATTACCGTGAAAAAGACCGGCTATGAGGACTGGGACGGTGTGGTTGTGGTCGAAGCCGGAAAGATCTCGGATGTCTCTGCCGAACTCACGGCGGCCAAAGCGCCGGTTACCATCAATACGGTTCCCGAAGGCGCCTCGGTTGTATATGACGGAGAAGACTTGGGCACCACGCCGCTCGAATTTCAGGCCGGGCAGGGGAAGCACGAGCTTGTGATCACGAAATTCGGTTATGCCGACCTGACTACATCGATCAATGTCAGTTACGAGGGAGGAGACTACGTCTTCGAACTTGTGCCGATGATCGCCGAGGCGATAGCGGAGGCCGAAGCGGTGATAGCGGAGAACAGCGAGTACGGCCCGGCCGGAGCACAAACCGCCATAGAGAAGGCGAAGGAAGCCTACAACGACGGCGATGATGAAGGAGCTCTTTCATGGGCGCAGATCGCATTCCGGCTTGCCGGCGATGTGGACGACGACGGGATCGACAACCAGAACGACATGGCCCCGGGGGTGAACAATATTATAATCTACATCTCCCCGGTTTTCATCCTGATTGCTCTGATTGCCCTGATCGGCTACGATTTCAGGCGTCACATCATAAACCCTGTCCTTGAGATTGAGGTTCCCCCCTCGATCGATCCGGACGACGAAGACGCAAAGGCGAAGATCTCGATCGATACGGGCGGGCCCGCAAAAGGGCATGTGTGCACAGTCATGATAGACGGGGAGAGGGTGGAATACATCTCTGAGACCGGAACGTTCGACATAAGCCTTGCCGGGAGGATGCCCGGCCTGCACAAAATAGAGGCAAAGCTCGAAGTTGCAAGGGAGAGATACGGAACTAAGGTCGTTACGGCATCGAAGGTCTTTGAAGTGGGCAGCGATATCATCATCGCCGAAGAGATGATGGAGTGATCCGAAGGACGACCTGAAAGATTAATTTTAGATCAGGCGGTTACTTCTACTATGAACGGGGGAAAGATGAAGACTGAAGATAAGATTCTCCTTGGAGCTGCAGCGGTCATTTTTGCTTTTCTTATAATATGCCTGCTTGCGGCAGTCGTTATCGCATTTACTGCCACCGGCAGTGACAGCCCGGAAGAGATCCATTTCTCCGACATATACGGGAAAAACAACCTGCAGTGGCCTTTCTGGCCGCTGGAAAAGAACATTTACGGTGATCTTTCCGAAGCGCAGGCCGAATATGCCACCGATTACATGTTCGACAATATCAGAAACACCACGGGGACTGCCGGCAGGATGAACTTCGGCGCCTGCAAAGCAATCTTCATCGACTGCGGAGATTACGTCCACGAGATCGTATTTTACTACGGGAATACGACCGAAT
Organism: Methanolacinia paynteri; assembly: GCF_000784355.1. NCBI lineage: Archaea > Methanobacteriati > Methanobacteriota > Methanomicrobia > Methanomicrobiales > Methanomicrobiaceae > Methanolacinia > Methanolacinia paynteri. The sequence continues at coordinate 86,100 of NZ_KN360925.1, forward strand.
ACGATCTCACTCCCGAACTTATGGCTGAAAATTCGACAGTTCTGCCGGGAAGAGATAATCTCACCGCAGGCTACAGGATGTACAGGATTTACCCTGAATTTCCGGCCTATTACAATGCCGAGACACCTTATGTCGACTTTACGGACGCATGGACTGACAGTTCGGTCTCGTGCATCGCGGGAGATATCGCCCGTGTAAGAACCGAAGGAAGATTCTACCGGAATTATGACGGAAAGGTTGCAGCCGTTATCGACATGACAGATCTCGGTGAGAAATCCGGGTGGGTCGTGTCAGGCAAGGAAATGATGGAGTCGAAGCAGGACAGCGACTATTCGGGAACCGTCTCGTTTGAAGGAGAATATGTCATACCTTCGGTCCCGGTGATGCCCGTGATATACATCGATTCCCGCGTGACATGCGGGCCATACGGCGATGTCTCGATGTTCTCATTCAGCAACGTCACCCTGCCGTTCTCCTTAGGGATAGTCGGGCTTTTCATATATGTAGTCCTGCTGCTTTTAAGCGGCGGATGCGTGATTAAATACCTTACAGGAGATAAAAAGAAAGAGGATGAAGAAGAAGGAAAATCGTGAGTATCAGGATTTTGTCTTCATTTCCCTTGCAATTTTTCTCTTCACCTTATCCCAGGCGGGAGTTGTCAGGAAACTCTCTTCCATATACGATATCATCTTCTCAAACATCTTCACCGGAACTGCAAGATGCTCTCGACTCCATGAAGGCCGACGGAACATATGACACCATACTCGCAAGATACGGTCTGACCGAACCAGGATATGCGGTCGAATACGGCCCTGAAACCGCCCTTTTTGCACTGATGTCCTACTGCGACGGAAGAATGGCCTCTGTACAGAGGGGGCTTGAAGCTGCAGCCGTCACATCTGAGGCGGCATCGGGGGATTGGCAGGAGATAAGACCGGTCCTTGCCGGGATCGAAGACAATGAACCGGATGCAAGAATGTGGTATTCCTATACCAACGGGACCTATTATACTGTCGTCGACGGCCTTGCAAGTGCGAACCTGATGAACCGTTCGTACTTCCCGATCATCCTTTCGGGACAGGAATCTGTCGGAACGGTAGTTGTAAGCTATTCAACCGGCAAAAGTACGGCAATTGTGGCTGTGCCAGTGAAGGACGGAGACGATGTCACGGGCGTGCTTGGCGCCTCAGTTTATCTCGAGGGAATTACCGAAGCCCTGAAGGACGAACTCCCGGGCACTGTGTTCAATGCAGTCGACAAAGAAGGAAAATTCGCGCTGAATTCGGATACCGGGCTGATTTCACAGGAAGTAATGATTAACGACGGAAACACTTCATTCGGCCGTGCAGTGGAATATATGCTCTTTACCGGCGAGGGATCGGTCGAATACGAGTCCCAAGGCAAAAACTGGAATGCTGTATTCAGGAAATCACCTCTTACCGGGTGGATCTATTCAGTTGCGGAAAGCGCCTGACCGTGTCACAGGCGGGATTTTCAATCCTTTTTTAAAAAAGAATAAAGCCGACTTATCCGAAAAGTCCGCCGAGGAGGCCCTTGTCGTTAAGCTCCGCCTGTGAAAGCTCCTGCAGCCTGTTCTGCTCCTCTTCCAGTACCTGTATCTGCGCCTGGATCATGGTTCTTAGTTCGTCGTCGCAGTTGCAATCGTTCATAAGGGTGTTCAGGTTTTCAATCCTCTCCCGGTTAGCCTCGATTTGATCCCGGATCTCCCCGGCCGCATCGCTGTCGCCGCCGAAGAAGAATCTTGAAACTGCATTTCTGTCCTGTATCCTCTCTTCCGCACTGTACTGGAGAGTGAGAGAGTTGTTGAACTCCTGTGCGATAGCGGAGATCTGCTCACCTGTTACGCCGGAGAGGTTTCCTGCCGCAATAAGCGCCTGAACGGCAGTACGGACTGTGTTCCGGTTCTTCAGCATGTTGTTAGTCTCAGAACCGGAAAAGTTTGCAGATTCATTCTCTATCAGCCTTATCTGTGCCTTGATCTCTTCCTGGTTCCGGAGAGCGGTCAGGTTTTCGGAAACTCCAATCCCCTGGCCTGTCGATTGATTCATATTCTCCTGCGCAGTTGCCAAACCCCCCTGGCTACCTGTCGACGTGGCAGTTCCTGGTGAATTACCATTTCCGGCTGCCGCTGTTTTATTGTAGGCGGCCGAAGCCTGGACTCCGGTGTTTCCCCCGCTGCCCGTATCGTCGTTATTCTTTGCAGCAGAGACAGGAAACGCAAATAATAACGCAATAATTAATAAAATGGCCAGTACCTTTTTCATATTTACCACTCCGTTTATGTTAACTTAACATGTTAATTGACAGTGCGGCTATATAGATATTTCAGTTTTTTTTGAAATTATGTTGTATCCTGAATTAATTCACTGCCTGCTCGTTCGTTATCTCCCTTCTGGACCTTCATATCAAGAATCCTTATATCCGGGTGCCTGTATCTCCCGCGTCCTTCGGTCCGCTTTCCCCACTGGATTGCCTCAACCGGGCAGAAATGGAGGCATGCAAAGCACAACTCGCAGTTATGATTCCATTTCGGCCATCCTCCTGTAAGTTTTATGTTTCCAGTCGGGCAGACGTCGCTGCATACATGGCATGAGATGCAGTTGTCTTTGACGATAAATTCGCTGTCGTAGCTCCGGACTCCTTTAATGAATTTTCCGTAGGTCAGGATCTTCAGGAGAGAAGATACTGGTGCGAATGCAGGGTAATCTTTCCTTCCCTCCCCGATCTTTCCGGCGATCTCATCCAGTTTGACATCCGCCTCCCTGAGGATTTTGTCTCTCTTCTCTCCCTGCGGCGGTTTGGAGAGCGGAGGGAAGTTTCCGGGCATCCTTACGGCAAATCCGGAATCAAGCCCCCTTCCGCAGTTGTCCCTGAGGGTTTTATCAAGGACATGAAGAGCGGACGCCCCCATTCCGGCCATCGTAACGACGGCGAAACAGTACTCCGCACTGCTTAAATCGATCCTTCCGGCAAAGTCCCTGATCATCAGCGGGACTCCGGCATCGTATACCGGGCATACTATCCCGACACGTTCGACACCGGGTTCTATCTTTCCTTCCGCCTCTTTAATCGATGCTATCGGTATATGCTCACATTCGCCAAGCGATTCACCGATCCGCCTCGCCGCTGCAAGGGAGTTTCCCGTTCCGGTAAAATAGTAGATCTTCGTCCTCCTCTTCTCTTTCCCTTTTTGAATTTATGGAATATCCCCTTATAATATTGCTCCTGTTCCACCGGAATTATCAACAGCAGAGCGAAAACCCGAGGGCCGTCCTGGGCATGTTCGATCCCTAAGCAAGGCCCTGCGTTCCGGCCGACGAACTCACGTTTGCCATTCCGACACGGTCTCATCAGGCACCGCAGGATTGAATGCGATGTACAGCCCGACGGTTCTTACCGGATATACGGCTGACAATGCAGCTGGATCATAACCGGCGTTAAATGCGATCTCCTCTGCATTTGCACTGCTGCCAAACCAAAGAACCGCTTCGCCGTCCATAAGTTTCCTGATGCATTCGGTATCATCTTCACAGAGGATGAGGTTTTCAAATCCGTTTTCCGTCAGGAACTGCTGGCGCGAATCGTCCCTGACGACAACAATGCTTCCCGCCTTTTTTGCAGCCTCGAGGCTGTCGATTTCGATCCCAGAGCCGGCTTTTGCATACAGCACGGTCTCGTAGGAGGCGATGGGCCCGGCCCATTTGAAAAGCGGTTCCCTTTCAGTGGTCCTGCCGGTTGAATAGAGCGCCGTTGCGGGTTCATTGAGCACGATATTATAGCCGTCCCCCCAGGGCATAAGTTCGATATCGGCCTTCATGTTCAGCTTTTCAAGGATTCCGTTCACAACATCCGTTGACTGCCCGGTGATATTCCCTTCCTCGTCGATATAATTGTATGGCGGGAAATCTTCAGTGATTATCCTGAGCCCGGAATCTTCTGCAGGGGCCGCAGGCCCGGGAGGGGACTCTCCCAGGCAACCGCATGAAATTGCAGATAGAAGAAATATAACGAAAACCCCATAACATAATATTTTTTCAATCATAAACACCACCACGATGTCAAATTTGTTTGTACACGGATAATCCCTCCCTGAAGATTTAACATCTTCGCAGTGGGATCGGTTTTAATGAAGACAGGGTGCAGGAACCAAAGATTTGGAGAAAACAATTATGGCCTGTTAAGAATATATTAGAAATCCGTATGAAAATATTTCAGACGTTAAAAGATATTTTTGCCCCGAAGACTGAAGAAAAGGAGAAAACTTCCGCAGCCGGAGAAACACCGGGAAAAGCGGCGGAAAAAGCCCGGGCCGAAAAACTCCCTTCACAGAAGGTATCGAAATCCGCAAAAGCCGCGAATTATGCTGAACTGATTAACGGGCTCATATCCGATGCAGGCTACAGGAACTACACCCCGGTGGGAATTGAAGAGGCCGTCTGCCCATCGTGCGGAAAGGACCTCGACAGCTTTCCGGTAAGAAGGATACAGTGCCCGTCCTGTAGTGCGGATATCTTCGTCAGGACAAGGGCATCCGACAAGAAGAAGGTTCTTCTCACCGGAGATCAGCTCGAAGAGTTCGAGAAGCAGAGGCCTCTTGACTCGGGGATGTACGATACGAAGATGAAAAACCTTGCAGAAAGGATGGAGAAGTATTCGGATCACGACGGCTGGGTTTTTATCTCGGTGCTGGATGAAAAGGACACCCCGGAATATGCAGAATACCACGGCAGGGTGATTAAACCCGGAAGCGGGGAAGAGAAAAAGGCGCTCGGACTTCTTATCAGGCCGGACTCAAGGGCCAGAACGAAGACATGGTTCAACGACCCGGAGCAGGACACAAGTCCTGATGAATACGAAGCCCAGAGGAAGGAATGGTTCGGAAAATATCAATAAATATTTCTTTCTTTTTCAAAATAGATGGACTCGTCGAGATTCGAACTCGAGACCTCCGCCGTGTGAAGGCGACGTCATAACCAGCTAGACCACGAGTCCACTTGTGATTATTCTTTTTCTGGTTCCGGGATATTAAGAGTTTTGAAGTTTGCGGGATTTTCGAATTGAAAAAGATTTATTCGGGGATGGCCTCGTCGTCCCCGGTAATCTCGCTCAGGTAGACGCCGGAGCCGAGCCACCACTCGTCATCGACGGGAAGCACATAGCCGATCTTTATCTCGGGTTTGTCCCCATTGTCCGGATTCGGCCAGGAGAAGACAACGTACCCGCCGCCTTCCTGTGCAGCCCCGACAAGCATCCGGATGTCCTTCTCCCCGAATGCACCCTCGTGATCTATGAGGTCCTGCCCGATCCTGTCTGTCAGGTAGGGATGTGCAAGAAGAGTTCCGTTGTAGTCGTAGGCATAGAGATAATGCCCGGATTCATCGACAAATGCACCGTTTTTATCTGAGATTGCCTCGAAGGCCGCTTCATTGCCGTTTTCAAGTGCATATGCAACACCTGATTCGACAAGGGAGATCATCTCCCTGGTTGTCGCCGGGGTGGTACACGTATCCAAGTCGACCAGATCCGAGAGATAAAGTCCCGAACCTATCCACCATTCGTCATCGACCGGCATGACACAGCCGATCTTGGGGGCATAGTCTCCTTTTGCCGATTCGTTGATTACTCCGTCATCGGGCTTAGGGTAGAGATATGCAACGAATCCGCCACCGTTTTCAGCCGTGTACGCGGACGCCTTGTAGAACGGGAATCCACGTGCATCGGTCCAGTTCGACCTGTCGGTCCCGACAAGATCCGGCTGATATGGGTGGGCAAGGAGAGTTCCGTTGAAACCGTAGGCATAGATGTACACATCGCCGGATGAGAACTCCCCGTCCGGATCTCCGAACTCCCTCAATGCACCGGTCATCCCTGCGGACTTTGCATAACCAGCCGCACCTGATACAAAAGACATCAGTTCACCGACTGTAATATTGCCGGAGAGCCGGACCGGTTCACCGGGCATAACTCCTTTATCTCTGGTTGTTTCAGGCGGTGCAGTATTACCATGGGCAGTGCCGTTCGCTTCCCCGCCCAAAGTGCACCCGGCGGAAAAAGCCGCAACCAGCAGCACTATCAGAAATCCAAAAAAAATCGCCCGTTTTTCCATAATAGATCATCAAGGTCAAAACGAAAAAAAGATGCCGGTTTTTTCGTAACGTTCAGTGATTTAATACCAGCCGGGGGCAAATAATACGGTGATGGAAGAGATGAAAGACAAGAGGCAGCTTTGGATAATCCTCTTCATAACATCGCTCGGCTCCTTTCTGACACCGTTCATGGGCTCTTCCATAAATGTGGCGATTCCCGAGATCGGGATGGAATTCTTCAGCGACGCAATACTCCTCTCCTGGGTCGCCACATCCTACCTGCTCGCAGCCTCCATCCTCATCGTCCCGATGGGGCGTCTCGCCGATATGAAGGGAAAGACCCGGATCTTTCTCACCGGCATCGCGATCTACACCGCCGGATCGCTCCTTTCGACGATGACATCCTCGATTGACATGCTCATCGTGTTCAGGGTAATACAGGGATGCGGCGGGGCTATGATCTTCGGGACATCGATTGCCATTATCTCCGGCATATTTCCCCCGGCGGAGAGAGGAGGTGCTCTGGGGATCAACGTAGCCTTCACGTATACCGGGCTTTCGGTCGGACCTGTTATAGGCGGAGCCCTTACCGAAGCATTCGGCTGGAGGAGCATATTCTACCTGAATGCGGCGGTCGGCATACTGATCATACTGCTGGGAATGAAATACCTCAGGATCAAAGAGACGAAAGACGATCAGACTGCATTCGATCTTCCGGGATCGGTTCTCTACGGGGCGATGATCCTCTTCATAATGCTCGGTTTCCAGGAGCTCCCCGATACTACAGGTTACATCCTCTTCGCCCTCGGTGCGGTATTCGCGGCGGCTTTCTTCTTCCGGGAGAAGAGTACGCCGCATCCCGTCATAAGGATCAGTCTGTTTACCGAAAACAGGGTGTTTGCACTTGCAAACTTTGCAGCCTTCATCAACTACAGTTCGACATTTGCCATCAGCTACCTTTTAAGCTACTATCTCCAGCTGATAAGAGGTTTCGGCCCGGAAGAGGCGGGTCTCTTCCTGATCGCCCAGCCGGTGATGCAGGCGATATTTTCTCCCGCGACAGGAAAACTCTCCGACAGGATAAACCCGTCAGTACTTGCAACAGGCGGCATGGCACTGATTACGGCCGGGCTGATGCTCTTCACCGTCCTTTCCCCGGAGACGAGTATCCTGGTTATAGTCGTGGATCTCGCTTTACTTGGATTCGGTTTTGCCCTGTTTGCATCGCCCAACACCCATGCGGTGATGAACAGTGTTCCCCTGAAACTCTACGGTGTCGCTTCAGGAGTGCTCGGGACTACAAGGATGTGCGGAATGATGACATCTATGGGCATCTCGATGCTCGCATTCTCGCTCACTATAGGAAACACCCCTATATCGGTTGTAGATTCAGAATCGCTCCTTTTATCGATAAATTCGGCATTCACGATATTCGTCATACTGTGTGCTGTCGGAACGTTCGCCTCATATATGGTGATCAGGAATAAAGGGAAAGAATGAACCTCTTTTCACCAAAAGCAAATTATCCGCATAAGTCATAAACTAATTTCGGATGTTCCAGTACCACCCGTACCTGATTCCGGTCATTTTGGCTACGGCGTTATCGGGTTTTATCGCATTATACTCATTCCGGAGGAGGCGTACGAGGGGAGCCACAGCTTTTTCCCTTCTTATGCTCCTTGTCTTCATATGGGAATTCTTCTATATGTTCGAGATATCCTCAACCAACTTCGAATACATGAAGTTATTCCTGAGGCTGCAATACTTCGCAATTCCCTTCATTCCGGTGGTGCTGCTTTACTTTATACTTGAATACGGGGGATACTACAGGTTCCTGAACTTTAAATACATCGGGCTGCTGCTGATCGTACCGCTTGCTTCCCTGATACTCCTGCTGACAGACGATTATCACAGCCTGTTTTTTAATATCGAGTACATGGTCGCTGCAGACTATATTATCGTCAGGGGTTTTGAGGCAGGACCGGTTTATAGCCTGTTATGGATCTACTGCGGGATACTGTACTTCCTGTCCGCTGTAATCAGTTTTCATATCTACCTCTCTTCGCAGGGTATCCAGAAGATCCAGTCGGCTGTCCTTGTAGGTGCACTATACGCATCGCTTTTTGTTGAAATCCTCTACCAGGTGGGGGTTTCGCTCTACCCGTACCTTGACCTGACCGCAATAATTTTCCCAATAAGCGGGCTCTGCATAATGATCGGGCTCTTCAAATACAGCTTCTTCGATATCGTTCCTCTCCCGAAACAGACGATTTTTTCGAGCCTTTCGGAGGGGATAATCGTTCTCGATTCGAAGAAACGCATCATCGACATAAATTCGATTGCACAGGATATGCTGGGTGGGGCAGTGGAGGTAGACGGGAGTCTCCTGTTCGAAAAGGATACCTTCCTGAATAAATACGAGGACCAGATGAACTCCCCGGTATGTATAGCGTTCCTGGCGAAGGTCGAAAGGGATGGCGGTGAAAAGTTCTATGCTGTCTCGGTTACGCCGATATCGCTCAACGAGGAGGACCCGGTATACAGGATCCTGGTATTGAGGGATATCACTCACGAGAAGAAGTACGAGAGGGAGCTTGAAAAGTCGAGAAGTTCGCTCAAGATTGCCAACGAGAAGATCAGCCTGCTGAATTCGGTTACGAGGCACGACATACTGAATAATATCACGGTTCTCAGCGCCTATGCGGACCTGATCGGGGATCAGATCCCGGAGAAGGGAAAGAGCAGGGAATATCTTGAGAAGATGACCAAGGCAATCGAACAGATTACACAGCAGATCAGGTTCACCGCCGATTACCAGAACATGGGAGTCGACGATCCGATCTGGCAGAACATGAGACGGGTCGTCAGGGATGCATGGCAATCTCTCGGCTCGGTCACATCCAGGGTCAAATTCGAGGTGAATCTCCCTGAAAACCTCGAGATATATGCCGATTACCTCCTCTCGAAGGTCTTTTACAACCTCTTCGAGAACTCGATCCGCCACGGGGAAAGAGTGACGAAGATCTCGGTCTCCTTCGATACGAAACCGGACGGATCAGGTGTCGTCATCGTCGAGGACAACGGCGTGGGAATACCCGACGACGTCAAAGACCGGATATTTTCAAAAGGCTTCGGGAAGAACACGGGTCTCGGCCTCTTCCTCGCCTCCGAGATCCTCTCGATTACAAAGATCGAAATTTCCGAGACGGGAACGGAAGGAAAGGGTGCAAGGTTCGAGATGGTCGTTCACCCGAACGGGTGGAGGGTTCGGGAGAAGAAGGGGGAGTGAATCAATAGGGCTAAGTAACCCCTTTACTCACTAAAATCCCGGTACCACCCTGGAAACTCGTCCCTAAAACCATCGTGATCGGACCAGACCCTTTCGGTCCTCTCCTGCATCCTTTCGATCTCACCCGGCGATCCGGTCTGCTCCTCATACCAGTGACTCCACACCATATCCTGGATCATCATCATAGCGGTGTAGAGCGAGTATTTCTTCCAGAATTCTTTAGGGACATCTCCGCCGTTGTATCCGTCGATCTGGCCGGCAGAGAACGGAACGCTGATCTTGCTTGAGAAATATGCGACTTTTACGAAGTCATGGACAGGGTCTCCCCAGTCATACCTGTTGAAATCAATGATCCCGGCCAGATTCCCGCCGTCCGCGATGAGATTTGCGGGATGGAAATCGTCATGGAGGAACGTCTCCCTTTGGCATCTCATGTATTGTTCGTTTTCCGATATGAAGCGGGAAAGCTGTTCAATATCGATTACTCCGGTCTCGATCCCCGATTCACTAAACCTTGCCCATTTTCGTGCATATTTCCGGGAATATCTCTCGTGCCATTCGGCTGGGAGACGGGGTGCATCCATCCGGTGAAGGCTGAGAAGCTCCCTTCCGGCCTGAAGACCGAGCTTGTACTGCTCCTCCCCGCTGAAATGCGGCATCGCTTTTTCGAGATCCGAGCCCTGCACGTATTCGAGGACCATATAACAGGATTTCCCGTCACAGGAAACCCCAAAGAGGTATGCCTCAGGGACAAGAGAAGAATACCCGTGAAGCCGCCGGATCAGATCGAACTCCTCTCTCTTCCTCGCAAGAACCCCTTCGCTGTTTACCTCGCAGATCCTGGCGATATAGCTCCTTTCGCCCGTACCGGAGAGGAGATACTTCTTCTCGAACGAAAACCCCTTCTCGATCCTCTCCGCCCGGCTATAATCGACAACCGCACGGATCTCGTCTTCGATCATCCCGAGATCTTTCATTGCATGCCCTGCTCCCCGGCAATGCACGCCTTAACCTCTTTTTTGAAGAGCCAGTTCCTGAAGGCAATCGGAGTGATCACCGTCGTCAGGATACTCATCACCACAATTGAGGCATAGATATCCTGGCCGATAAGGGAGAGGTTCAGCCCCATAAGTGCGACGATCATCGCCACCTCCCCCCTCGGCGACATCCCGAAACCTATAGCAAGCGAATCGCGGTTTGAATACCCGAGAAGCTTTGCAGGAAGACCGCACCCGATGACTTTCGAGATTATCGCGATCACCGTAATCACTGCAATAAAGATCAGGACGGGGCCGGTCAGTGCACTGAGATCCACGAGAATTCCGAGGGATACGAAAAATATCGATGCGAATATGATATAGAGGTAATCCGCACCCTCTGAAATATCGTGGCTGTGCTTCAGGTTTATTCCGTTGAACGAGACCCCGGCAATAAACGCCCCGATGATCGCCGAGATCCCGATGAACTCCGCGAGAGCGGCAAACAGGAACGCGATCATCACCGCGAATATGAACACGAACTCGGGATACTTCCTCGAGATCGGGCTCTCGTCCATCCTGACAATCATCTTCGATATGAAGAACACCCCGATAAGAGCAATCAGGACAAGGAAACCGATCTGCTTGGCGATAATAAACGCAAGCCCCCCGAACGAGAATGTCCCGGATGCGACATCCGCCGTTATCGAAAGGGCAAGAAGACTCAGGATATCGTCGATAACCGCAGTTCCGATGATCGCCTTTGAAAACTCCGCGTCAAGAAGGCACATCTCCTTCAAAACATTTGCAGTAATCGCAATCGAAGTCGCCGTCAATGCCGTTCCGATGAACAGGGAGCTTTCGGGACTGAAGCCGAATGCAAGAGAAGCGAAATATCCGCCGATCCACGGGACGATAATTCCTATAAGACCGATTATACCATATTTTACGTTAGTCAAATCTTCTATTTTAAACTCGAATCCTATGACAAACATCAGGATAACGGCCCCGAGAGCCGCAATCGCCTGCACGAATTCCGTATATGTGATCAGCCCGAGAACCGACGGCCCGACCACGAGGCCGAGGAGAATCTCTCCCACCACGGCAGACTGGTTGATCTTCGATGCAAGAAGATATCCTGCAAGTGCGAAGAAAAGCAGGAGGGTCATCTGGAGCTCAATACCAGGGACTACACCTGTACTCATTTGGAAATATCGGACTGCCGGACTTATCAGTATATTGGGAAAGACTGATATAAGGAATCAAAAACGAGTGCACCGACCGGGAATTGAACCCGGGCTATTGGCTTGGAAGGCCAAAGTCATACCACTAGACCATCGGTGCAATACGGAGACCTGTGCCGGACGGCATCATAGTCGCGCCTTTATATTTCTCTGCTGATTGGTATTAAAAATAGTGTTTTGATTCCCGGAATTTCAGCTCTCTTTCTTCCCCGGCCACGAGAACATCTCCGAGTACTGTGCCGTCCTCCCGGCACGGACAGGCTTCGTGTAGTGTATCTCCGAACCCCCGCAGAGCATGCAGAGCGGTTCGGCATTCTCGTAGTCGAGATCTCCATCCTCGGTTACGAAATCCTCGTTCACTTCAAGACCCGTCACCTGGCCGATGACAAGTGAGTACTTATCGCGTACTATCTCCTCCTTCAGTTTGCATTCGATCCAGGCGACGCACCCGCCAATTCCGGGAGCGGAGACGGTTGAAGACGGCTTTTTGGACAATCCTGCCTCGGCGAACTCGTCCACATCCGGCGGATACAGCCTTGAGCAGATCATAACCTCGTCTATCATCGACGCCGGAGGGACATTGATCACGTATTCGCCAGTCTCCCTGATATTGTCGAGAGTATCCCTTTTAAGAGCCGAGGCGATCACTATCTCGTCGAGAGGCCGTAGTATAGGAGTCACGTTCCCCCACGGGGCCACATTCGCAACACCGCTGCCCGATACCGTGGATATCAGCACCACCGGCATCGCAAGCACATTCTCCCTCTCGAAGGGTTTGAGCATCATAAATAACAATCGTGTTAACAACCCATAAAATTTTCACACGACTATACTGAGTCGTGACAAAAAAGCGAAGAAAATAACGGGATTTAGTATCCCTTCAGCTCACGTTCGATCTTCTCGAGAGCTGCAAGACGCTTCTCAAGCGGGGGGTGTGTCGAGAGAAGCTCTGTCAGGCTCTTTCCGGAGATTGCCGGGATGATGAAGAATGCATTCGATCCCTCGATCTCCTGCTTCTTCTTCGCGGGGATGGCGTCCATACGTCCGCTGATCTTCATCAGTGCCGACCTGAGCGCCGCCGGATTGCCCGTAATCATCGCACTTCCCCGGTCCGCCGCGAACTCGCGGTAGCGGGAGAGAAGAAGCATCAGGAGGGTTGCAACAATCCAGACGATAATAGACACGATCCAGATTACAATCCATGCACCGTTGTTGTTCCTTCCGTCGAAGAGGTTCATGATGAGTGCATTCTGCATGATGATCGATGCAAGACTCGCGAGGAATCCTGCGACCGTCATCGTAAGTATATCGCGGTTCTTTACGTGAGAGAGTTCGTGAGCGATAACAGCCTCAAGCTCCTCCCTGTTGAGCGTCCTCATGATCGAATCTGTGACTGCAACAACCGCATTCTTCGGGTTTCTTCCCGTTGCAAATGCGTTCGGGACGGGCGACGGCATCACTGCAATTTTAGGCTTCGGCAGGTCCGCCTCCTGGCAGAGTTTTTCGATCATCCTGTGAAGTTCCGGCTCCTCATCCTCGGACACTATCCTCGCATGGGTCGTCATAAGGACGAGTTTGGCCGAGAAGAAATACTGGACAAATGCCATTAAAAAGACAAAGGCAATTATCATGTAGAGGTATCCCGGGAACAGGAAGTAGAGTATATTTATAAAGACGACATAGAGCGCGAGAATAAATATCCAGGTCATAAAGACCCTTCCCGAAAGGCCCCAGTCGCGTTTCCATTTTCCTATCATATATATCCTCTTATATTAGCCAGAGCCTGAATAAATATATCGCTGTCACGGCAAAAACCCGATTGGAAAAAAATCATAAACAAGCCCAAATAAGGTATCCGGATTATTATACAGGATTCCGGGAGAAAACATCCCCTGACCGGGCGTGACGGCGAAAAGGGATAGAGTAGTATATTTTGCTCGCACATTTTATTGGCAGGTGAACCCGGATATGAAGCTTGACGAAGTTACGATAAGCAGGGCAATTCTATCTGAACAGCACAAGATAATGACGGAATACCTCGACATCGACTGTGCAGTCGTAGGCGGCGGGCCCTCAGGAATCACCTGTGCCGCAATTCTGGCCCAGAACGGTGTAAAAGTCGCTCTCATCGAGAAAAAACTCTCGATCGGCGGCGGGATGTGGGGAGGCGGAATGATGTTTCCACGGATCGTCGTACAGGAGGAGGCAAGGAGGCTTCTCGATCATTTCGGCATAAAATACACCGAATACGAGAAGGGCTACTACGTTGCCTCATCAGTAGAAGCGGTATCGAAGTCTCTTGCAGCTGCATGCGACGCAGGCGCCGAGGTCTTCAACCTTACGACGGTCGAGGACGTCGTCGTCAAGGAGGACGGGGGAGTCAGCGGCCTTGTGATCAACTGGACGGCCGTCGAGATGGCCGGCCTTCATATCGACCCGCTTACGATGAGAACGAAAGTAACCGTCGACGCGACAGGCCACGACTCGATGATCGCACACATGGTCCGGAAGAAAGGCGGAGCACTTGAGATCAAAGGCGAAGGCTTCATGTGGGCGGAAAGAGCGGAGACAAACATACTCAGTCATACAAAAGAAGTCTTCCCCGGCCTGATAGTCGCCGGAATGGCGGCAAACGCAGTTGGGGGCGAGAACAGGATGGGGCCCATATTCGGCGGAATGCTCCTCTCCGGTGAGAAGGCTGCAAATATGATTATTGAAAGACTCAAAAAATAAAAGATTGAATTAAACTTTTTTTGATTGCTTAATCCCGTGTTTCATCCCCGAATGAAAATTTTCCGTCCGGTATGAATATCTCGAACCTTGCGCCGATACCCTCGGTTCCGGTCTCCTTAATCGCGAACCCGGCCATCTCTATGATCTTCTCCACGAGGAAGAGGCCGTAGCCCGTATTAGTGCCGTAGTTCTTCTCGAATATCAGCTCCTTCTTATCCACCGGAATCCCGACGCCGTCGTCATCTATTATCAGCTTCATGCCTCCTTCAGACTTCATACAGTCGACAACTATTCTGGTAGCCTTTTCGCCGTACCTGTACGAGTTGTCGAAGAGATTGTACAGCACCTTCTCAAAGAGAGGATCGGCATGTATCTTCAGGTTCCTGCACCTGACCTCGACCGGGAGTTCGTTGTAGTAGCCCTCGGGGGCGACATTCTCGACCATCTCGTCGACCGAGATCCATGAAGGTTTGCTGTCGCCGAGTGCAGGGTAATATTTGGTGAACTCGACAAGATCACGGATCTTGTCTGAGGCACTGTCCAGCTCTTCGATTATCTCGTCGATCTCCGGGTCCGTATTTGTCATCTTCAGCAGGTCGAGATTCAGGTTCAGCACGGTAACCTGGTTCAGGACATCATGCCGGGTTATGGACGAGAGAGTAGAGAGTTTTTCGCGGGCTATCTCGAGGGCGCCGAGGTACTCCACCTCGTCGGTTATATCTATGGCAGTCGCGATAAGCCGGACCGGCTTTTCATCCTCGTGCCCCACGACGTCGGCCTTTACCCTCACCCAGCCCCCCTCGCCGTTTGCCCTGGTAATCCTTAAGGCAATATCCTTTTTAAATCCGTTTTCAAGCACATTGCGGAAATAGTTCACCAGCTTCAGCCTGTCATCGGGATGAATATAGTCGAGGACTACCGAGGTCTTGTAATGGGTTTCGGGCATCTCATCACCGGTGCCGATGATTCTCCAGAAACCCTTGCTGATATACGCAACATCGGTCCGGGTGTTCCAGTCGATCAACCCCTCCTGGGCGATCTCCATTGCCAGATTCAGCCTTCTTTCGCTTTTTTCAGTCTCGAGCTGGTATCTCCTGAACTGAGACACCATGTACAGGAGGAATATCAGCAGGAAGATGCCGATAATCACCGTAACAATCAGTATATAGTATATCGTATTTTCGGAATCCTTGAGACGCCCCAGAATTACATCCTTCGATATATCGACACCGGCGACACCCACCACTTTTCCGTCCGAGTCATAGATCGGGGCATAACCGGACATATACTCCCCCCACTGGTCCGAATAAAACTCCTTCTTCACCGAAGGCCCGGTGTAGCCTTCAAATGCCTCAGCCGGGGCTTCTTCATAGACATAGCCTATAAGGGGAAATGTAAAATCGTTTCTCCCGTATTCGCTGTTGACAATGAATTCCAGGTATTCGCCGTCAGTCGTCTTTCTCAGGACATACACATATCTTATTGATGCAGAATCTTTCTGCAGGGCCCAGAGCCTGTCTCTCATCTCTATAAAATCAGGATTCGATTCATCTCCGGGCTTCAGGTTTTCAAGCACATCGCCGTCAATCTGGGTTGATATAATTACTGCATAGTCTTTAAGCTCGTCCCAGGTTCTCTCTATCACCAGGTCTTCATTATGGCTGGCAAGAGTCAGGACGCCTACCGCCTGGACGACAAGCAGGATAAAAATTGATATTGCAATCAATACTACAATGCCGGTACTTTTTTGATCCATTTTCGATCTAATCTTTGGTCTTATTTCTTTTACTCAGAATAAATAATTAATTAAAATTCTTCGTCGCACGCCGGAAGCATAAAAGTAATTTTTCACCGGGATAATATCATATCATGGAAGTCGAGGGAGATGAAAATCCGCTTTCCGGAGCGGCATACGGAATATTTGAGATAATACTCAACCGCGAACTTACAAAAAAAGGCAAATATCTGTTTGAGCGTGTTGAAGCGGGAGAAAATTTCAGAGATGATTTTGATCTAATCTTCTCGGATTTTGAAGACGAATATCCCCAGCTTTCACAGGCGCTTGCAGATGAGCCGGGAGGAAAAGACCGGATCTACAATATGCTCCTTGAAGGCGAGGGCGTGATTCCCTCCAGAACAACAAGAATGTACTGGATAGTGCAGGATTACCCGGATTTCTCGCCTGAGGATTATGATGACGAAAAGGGTGGGAAGTGGCTTATTTTCATGGAAAAGGCAGACATCGACGAAATCTGGAGAAAGATTCGTGATGCAACGGCAGCAGGACGGCTCGGGATCTCAGCGAGGGTCAGCACCGCAAAGGAGAACCCTGATTCAAGAGACGAGAGGGCGGTCGTCTATGTCAACACGGCCGACTGGGAGGACGAAGAGGACGTCATGAGAATAAGAGAGGTCCTCAGGGAGCTCGGAGTAGAGCAGAGAATCGGATACAAGAGAAATATCGAGACCTACCACGGCGAGTACAGCGAAGGCGGAAAAAAGGTCACCTACTATAGTGCATAGATGATCTGCGGCCGCGAATTACCACCGCATTCAAACATAATAAAATAATTCTGCAAAAAAAGTATAGATTCCGGAAAAAATACTATCCTTTTCTTTCCTTGGACTTCGGGCGAAGCTCCGAACCGCCGCACTTGCGGCATTTTGTTGCGCGAATTGGGTTCCTTGCGTTGCATTTCATGCATATCTTGACATTTAAGAGCCTTGCTTCGGCCTCTGCGAATCTTGCCATCTCTGGTATATCCCCTTAATATCGGTTCTATATATAACGATGCGGGAGATATTAACAGTTTGGATTCGAAAGAGATCTACAGCGGCCCGGGAACATAACCCTGAAGTATTTTAAGAGATAATGCCGGCAGAAACGCCATTAGAGCGAATCACAGTCAGATCCTAAAAACAGATCCCGGACGACGACGAAAAAAGGTTATCGGGCGGCAGGACAAAGATGATCTAAGATGGAAAGCGGATTTTCAAAGGATATCTCAGGGATTCTCGACCATTTTCAGAAGAACGAGATAACCGAGCACCAGATATATGAAAAACTGGCAGAGAGGGAAAAAGATCCCCACAACAAAGAGGTGCTCGGGAGGATCGCCGGTGACGAGCTGAAGCATTACAATATCATAAAAAAACTTACAGGGAAGGAGTTTTCGCCGGATAAAAGAAGAATCCTGTGGTTTACAGCAATGGCAAGGGTCTTCGGACTTACCTTTACGATCAAACTGATGGAGAAAGGAGAAAAACGGGCACAGTCCGGTTACTCTGAGATAAAGGAGAAATTCCCCGAGATCAGCAGGATTCTCGCAGACGAAGAGAGGCACGAGCTCGAACTCGCCGACATGATCAACGAGGAGAAGCTCGGCTATATGGGGTCTGTCGTTCTCGGGTTAAACGACGCACTCGTAGAGCTTACGGGTGCACTTGCGGGTTTTTCCTTCGCTCTTCAGAATACAGCCCTGATCGGCGCCATCGGCCTCATCACCGGTATTGCCGCGGCGCTTTCCATGGCGGCATCTGAGTACCTGTCCGAAAAGGCGGACGGCGGAGGAGAAAAAGATCCGTTCAGGGCCGCATCGTACACAGGCGCAGCATATATACTGACGGTATTCCTGCTTATACTGCCGTACTTTATATTCGGAAATTACGCCGTCGCACTGGCTGTCGCGATAATTACGGGCATAATAATAATATTCGTCTTCAACTTCTACATCTCAGTGGCGAAGGACCTGAACTTCAAAAGAAGGTTCCTGGAGATGGCAGCGATCAGTCTCGGGGTTGCAGGACTTTCATTCGTCCTCGGAGCTGTGGTAAAGATTGTATTTGGTGTGGATATCTGAGAATAGAGGACCGAAGGTCGCCGTGGGTTTCGAAAGGGCGACAGCCCTTCGGTTGTGAAAAACGTATTTGGCGTGGATATCTGAAAGGATTATTACAGCCTGTTCTCAACGAACCATTTTTTAAACTCTTCAAGCGCCCTGCTGCGATGGGAGATTGCAGACTTCTCCGCGAGCGGGATCTCGGCAAGGGTCTTTCCTCCGACGCTGAACACGGGATCGTAGCCGAAGCCCTCTTCGCCACGGGGAAAGGAAGTGATCTCGCCCTCGACTCTTCCCTTAAAGATGAAGATCCCTTTCTCATCGGCATATGCTATCGCCGTCTCGAAGTAAGCACTCCGTTCGGGTTTGTTCTCCATGAGCTTAAGGACTCCTTCCATTCCGATAGTATCAAGAACAAAAGCCGCATATGCACCGGGAAATCCGTTTAGCGCCCGTATATAGAAGCCTGTATCATCCACGATAAGCGGCTCCCCCACCGCTTCATAAGCGGCCTTCGCCTTTCCGCTGGCGATTTCCCCGACATCGTCACTCCTGTACTCGGGAAGATCGAGTTTTACATGCTCGACAACGACAAAGTCCCCGAAATAGGCCGCGACCTCCTTCGCCTTGTTCGGATTTCCGGTGACAACCTTAAGATTCATCGATGAGATTTGAACCTGATTTCTATTAACAGCATTCAAAAAAGAAGACAATATAAACCTGAAGTTTAGCGCGAGGAAAAAAAGACAGGATCAGCGGGCGCAGGAAGGTTCATCATCACATATCCACGGGCCGGAAAGAGGCATGCTCATTCAGTATCCCGGGGGATACGACAATGAAGCCGGAGAGATTGAAAGAAGATGTGATAATACTACAGGATCACGATACGTCAAACGCCCCTCTTTCATAGATCAGGCCGAGTTCATCCGCAAGTCTCTCGCAAATTAGGATAGAATTCTCCCTCATATTCCCGTCTCCTGGAAGGGACGCGACTTCCGATGATATTCTTGCATAGACTGCCGAAATTTCGACGGGTGACGGCCACCCCTCCGGACCCGGTTTCATCGAATGCCACCCAGACGGCCCCACAACCCTGAGTTCTGTCAAACCAAGCTCAGAAGCCTCCTTTATATCGTGCATTGAAAATGCTGTATCGGAGATGTGATTATGTGTCAGGATGCTTCCCCGTGCAGTAGGGCATTCGGTCTCATCTACCATCAGAGCCGAAAATCCGGCAAAGAAACACATGAGCCGCCCGTCAGGGCTGAAGGCCGCTGCCACTTCTCCTTCTTTCTCGCCATTCATACTGATCGCCCGCTCGAATTCTTCAATTCCGGGAAATAAACCGGAATCCGCTTCTTCAGTTATTGTATCATCCTGCCAGTAATCCGGCAGTCCGATCATGTCGGGGAAAAGATAAAGATTTATCCGAAGATAAGAGTGGTAAAGGAGACATAACATGACCAGCGAAGCCGCAGAGAGAATACTCAGGCTGAGATATTACAGGGACGATGAGAAGAGTTTCGACGAGCTCTGCCGCAGGGTGGCAGGTGCAATAGCCGACTCCCCCGAAGAGGAGGCGGAATATTTCGATATGATGAATACTCTCCGGTTCCTCCCGAATTCGCCCACACTGATGAACGCCGGAACCGACATGAACCAGCTTGCAGCATGCTTTACTCTCTATGTCGGAGACTCGATAACGGAGATATTCGACGCAATGAAATGGGGGGCGATGATTCATAAAAGCGGCGGCGGGACCGGCTATAACTTTTCGAACATACGCCCGGAAGGCGCATTCGTAGAATCATCGGAAGGTGTCGCATCCGGTCCTGTCTCCTTCATGAAGGCCTTCGACGCCGTTACCGGGGTCATCCGCCAGGGAGGCAGGCGGAGAGGGGCCAATATGGGCATACTCAATGTCGACCATCCCGATATATTGAAGTTCATAAATTCGAAGACAAGGGAAGGAGACATCGCGAACTTCAACATATCCGTCATGGTCACCGACAGGTTCATTGGGCTTGTGGAGGCAGGGAGGTTCGACAGGGTCTGGATTACCCGCGAAGAGACTGCCGAAGAGATTACAGTCGGTGACATCTGGAACGGCATAATCGAAGGGATCTGGAGAAACGGCGAGCCGGGTCTTCTCTTCTACGACGAGATCAACCGCAAAAACATGACCCCGGCGCTCGGAAATATCAATGCCACAAACCCGTGCGGAGAGCAGCCGCTACTTCCCTTCGAAAGCTGCGTACTGGGATCGATCAACCTCTCGAAGTTCATCGATGAAAAAGGAGAGACGGATCTTCCTTCACTGGAGAAGACGGTCAGAACTGCGGTAAAATTCCTCGACAGGATCATCGACAAAAACAGGTACCCGATACCGGAGATTGAAGAAGCGACGAAGAGAACGAGAAAGGTCGGCCTCGGCCTCATGGGTGTCCACGACGCTCTGATCATGCGCAGGACACCGTATGATTCGCCCGAAGGAAGAAAATACTGCGGGAGTATAATGCAGTTCGTTGCCGAAACTGCGGTCTCGGAATCCGGCAGGCTTGCAGAGGAAAAAGGTCCCTTCTCCGCGTGGAAAGGGAGTGTATGGGATAAAAACGGAAAGATGGTCAGGAACGCCGCACTCACGACCATTGCGCCCACCGGTTCCATATCGATAATTGCCGAGTGTTCGAGCGGTATCGAACCGGTCTTTTCCTACTCGTATACGCGAATGAACACCGCAGGCGAATCATTCAGGATGGTTCACCCCCTGTTCAAAAAAGAACTCGAAACCGTCGCCGGAAAGCTGTTCCCCAACCCGGAGGAGAGGGAGATGAGAGTTGCAGAGGTGATCTCCCACGTCCACGAGACAGGAACAGTCCAGGACATCGGGTGGCTCCCCGACTCGTTCACCGACATATTCACGACAGCCCTGGATATCAGGTGGCGGGACCACATACTGATGCAGGCGGCATTCCAGGAGCACGTGCATGCCTCCATATCGAAGACGATAAACATGCCGGGAACCGCAACAAAGAACGAGATCTCGGAGGCACTTCTCTTTGCGTGGAGATGCAGGCTCAAGGGAATAACAATATATCGGACCTCAAGCAGGAAGGATGCCGTTTTGTGCCTTGGTAAGTTCGGGAACGGCCATTGTTAGAGATAATTTGTGGTTTAAACTGAAGTCTCCTTTTCGGGGAAGAGATAAGATCCTGCAGCCGCAGCAACGGTCAGGACTACACCTACACCGAGTATCACCGGGTCCATCACCGAGAGGAAGAAGAGGCACGTAAATATCCCCAAAACAGCCGGAACAGGAACCTTTCCGATCGTAAACGGTACACTGTAAGGCCTGCTCTTCTCCGGCATTTTGAACCTCAGCACTATCACTGCGGCGTTTATCACCGCAAACGTGAAGAAGAGGGTGAAGTTTGCTATCAGTGCAACGTCACGGATCTCTCCCGGAATAAGGAAGACCAGGGAGACCAGAAGGACGGCTGCAACTGACCAGACAGGTGTTTTTGTCCTCGGAGATATCCATGCAAATTTTCCGGGCATGCGATTATTCTTTGCCATCCCGTAAAGTATTCTCGAAGATGCAAGCATCATCAGGAGTGCAGTATTTGCAGTAGCGAAGAGTGCGATTATCGTAAATACCGTTCCTCCCCCGGAAAATGTGTTCTCCGCAACCATGGCAAAGGGGTTCTTGGAGCCTGCAACCGTTTCATAACCACCGATGCTGACGATCGATATCGATACGGCAATATACAGGATGACGGTCACGACAACTGCGATCATCAGCCCTTTCGGTATCGTCTTCTCTGGCTCTACGGTCTCCTCCGAGAGTTTGACGATCTCCTCGAACCCCTGGTAAGCAAAGAATATCAAAGCCGACGCCTGGAATACGCCTGCAATACCGAGCGGCATCGCCAGATAATCGACAGAACCGATGTACGGAAGCCCGATTATGATCATCCCGACGATTCCACCGGCCTCGATCAGAGTGAAGATGATTGCAACGGCGGCCGACTGTTTGATCCCCGAGAAGATAACCGCAGACAAAATGACGAGCACGGCAAAAGCAACCGGAAGAAGCGGGATTCCAGTAAATGTGCTGAAATAGCCTGCAAAACCGAGTGCGACAGTTGCGGCTCCCACAATCCCGGAGAGGATGACCATTATTCCGATAATGAATGCAAGTGTTCCCCCGAAGGAACGACGGGTGTATTCGTACTCGGCGCTCGCCTCGGTGAACATCGACGAGAGCTCCATATATGAAAGCCCGGTGAAGGCCGCAATCAGGGCCGAAAAGAGAAACGACAGCCAGAGAGCGTTTCCCGCCAGTGATGCGGCTTCGCCGATGAGTGCATAGACGCCGGCCCCCAGAATTATCCCGATCCCGGATATCGCTACGGCGGGCAGCGAGAGTGTCCGTTCAAGGGCGGGGCCTTTGTCTTTCATATAATGTTCTTGGACATTTTAGCTTTTAAACTGATTGGGACGACGACGGCCGGGTAATAATTACAATACGGATTGAATCCAATATATCGTATACATGCTATACCAAAATGATACAGAACCAGGACGGGACGGGAGGATTCCGGAGGTCCTCGACCTTTTTACTGTTATCTTCAACAGGGCGGCGGCTGTAGAGAGAGAACCAGTCGATGTCGGCCACGGTGTTCTCCTCTACTCCTCCGAAGTTCACCTGATAGATCTTGCAGGCCGCTTTCCCGAAGAGAACATCTCAGAACTGGCAAAGAGACTCGGGGTGACAAAAGGGGCGGTATCGCAGACCGCCATAAGGCTTGAGAAGAAGGGATATCTCGAACGGATAATTGCTGAAAACGACAGGAGAAACGTCTCAATCCGGCTGACGACCCGCGGCGAGGAAGCCTTCGAATGGCATCAAAGATACCACAAGGCAGTAAACGGAATGGTTGCAGAAGAGCTGGCAAAACTTGATGAGAAAGAGATCGACAATCTGAAAAAAGTCCTGACGGCTGTCGGGTACATGCTCGAATCCTGCCCGGAAGTAAGGAAGAATCTTTCAGAAAACCCCTGAAGAAAAATCCCGGTACATTCCTTTTTTGATGAATGAACCCCTGCCGATCCATAAGTTAAAATTAGTATAGTTACTATACTAATTGAAAGATCAGTGATCATATGACAGAATACAATCTCGAACCGATACGGGAAGATGACGGACACGAAATTATCGACATCTTCAATTACTATATCGAAAACAGCTTTGCGGCATTTCCCGAACAGAAAGTTCCCTATGAGTTCTTTGGTATGCTTGCAGGTATGGCAGGCGAACTGCCTGCAGTTGCCGCGAGAGACGGGGACGGAAGAATCCTCGGCTTTGGAATGCTGAGACATCACAACCCTATGCCGGCCTTTTCTCACACGGCAGAGGTTACGTACTTTTTAAAACCCGGGATGACGGGAAAAGGGATCGGCGGCTCGATCCTCAGATACCTGGAGGACGAAGGAGCTGAAAAAGGGATCACACGACTCCTGGCATGCATCGCATCCCCGAACGAGGGAAGTATAAGATTCCACGAGAAGCACGGGTTTACCCATTGCGGAAAATTTTCGGAGGTCGCAAGAAAAAACGGGATCTTATTTGATACCGTCTGGATGGAGAAAGGAATTTAAAAATATAATTTGGAGGATTATTGGTGTGTGATCTTACAGTGAGTTAAGAGTGTTCAGCTGTTCTTCACGGCCTCGGCAATCTCCTTTCCGGCCCTGCGGCACAGTTCGATCTCATCCTTGTCAGGCCTGTAGTAAACCTCGATAGGCTCCCTGAAGATCTCTATTCCGGCCTTTTTCATGTCGTCCTCGACTATCCGGACCGCACCGCCGGAGCCGCCGTGGGAACCGAACGTAAATCCCTTCTTCTTCTGTGTAAGCCGCCCGGGACGGAGGCCGCGGAGATAGCTCATGAACCCGGCAACGGTAGGAAGCGGCTCGTCCTGGAGGGTCGGCGTTCCTACGATTACCGCCTTTGAATCAAGGATCTCCTTTACAACATCGGATCTGTGGGTGCCTTCGTATCTTCCGTCCTTGAGCATGCAGACTTTCGCCTCGCAACCGCCCTCGATAACTCCCTCTGCGATAGCCGTCGCCATTCTTGTGGTCGATCCATGCATTGTATCGTAGACAATCGTTACTTTGTCCTTTGACACTCCGTTGGACCAGTTGGCGTATGCGGTAATGATTCCCATTGCATTCTCCCTCCAGATCACTCCGTGGCTCGGTGCAACCATCTTAATACCGATCTTCAGGTCGGTGACTTCGCCGAGTTTCTTTAAGACCTTCGGGGCGAGCGGGATAATGAGGTTTGCGAAGAACTTCTGCGCATGCTCCATCGCTTCTTCTGTGCCGAGTTCGTCGTCGAAACGCTCGGAAGATGCGATATGCTGGCCGAACGCGTCATTGGGGAAGAGGATCTCATCTTCTGCAAGATACGTAAACATCGAGTCGGGCCAGTGAAGCATCGGGGCCTCGAGGAAGACAAGTGTCTTTCCGCCGAGATCGAGAGTCTCACCGCTTTTAATCACGTGGAAATTCCAGCCGTCGGTGTCGTAATGGCGGTTGAATCCCTCGACTCCCGCCTGTGTACAGTAGATGGGCACTCCGGGGAGCATCTTTGCGATCCTGGGGAGACCTCCTGAATGATCCATCTCGACGTGGTTTGCGATCACATAATCGATCTTCATCGGGTCGATTATCGACGCCACATGATCGAGCATCTGGCCTTCGAAGCCCGGGTATGTCGTATCGATCAATGCAACCTTTTCTCCGACTACGAGATAGGCGTTGTATGTCGTTCCGGGAAGGGTGTAGCCGTGGTAATCGCGAAGATTCCAGTCTATTGCTCCAACCCAGTACACTCCTTTTGCAAGTTCAGTCACTTTCATTTTTCTTTCACCTTTTTGTTCGTATGTTTGCTAACATTCTATTGTATACGAACAGAATCTATAAAAAGTTTGCCCGGGATATATCATGAAGGATGAAAGCGACGGAGCAGACTGAAGAAAAAGCGGATGCCCTCATATTCCTGAAAAACGGCCGGACGATCGTTGTAGACAGCCCCGTACGCATTGAGATACTCCGCATGGTGATGACAGGAGAGCAGAGATTCGACGATATAGTCCGGAGGATCGGACGCGCCAAATCGACGGTCTCCGTCCATCTCCGCGATATGATAGATGACGGAATTCTGGCCGAAAGAACGGATGAAAACGATGCAAGACGGAAATTCCTGTACCTCGACGCACGGTATCTCGGGACTATTGCGGCCCCCGGATGTTCTATGCCGGCCGGCTGGGAAGAACAACCGGTTCTCGGGGATTCTGTCAGGCCGGCTTCGGTGTTCAGGTTGATATTCAATACTATACGGACGAGCCTCCTCCAAAGCGGTGTCAACATCGAGCCGGTTCTCTTCAGCGCCGGCATCAGGGCGGGAAACGAGGTCGCGGAGATAGTATCTGACAGTTCGAACGAGGAGTTCCTGAAGAAACTTTCAGATTTCTTCCGGTCAAACGAGCTCGGAAAGATCACGATAGAAGAGGGCAGCCCGCTTGTAATTACGGTCACTGACTGCTACGAATGCCAGGATCTCCCGAAGATCGGAAGACCGGCATGCTCTTTCGACTGCGGACTCTTAACTGCGGTCTTCAACCGGCAGACTGGAGACGAAGTCGATGTCACTGAGACGCACTGCTATGCCGCAGGAGACCCCTTCTGCCGGTTTGTAATAAAAAGAAAAGAAGAAGCTATTACAGAGAACTGAAATTAAAAATCCGGCACATTACCCCAGAAAAGCGAAGAACACGACACGGATGTTGTGGACTGCGACCACAAGAAACATAGAGCATGCGGCGATCAGGATCACGGCACCGGAATGCTGCTTTAAGTGCTCGGCCCGGCAGGCGAGAATTACGACAAATATTGCGAACAGTGTTTTTATCAGGATATGAAGCCACGGCTGATTCGCGATCCCGGCCATCAGTGGATTGAGTTCGGTCCCTCCCATGTTCAGAACGAGTGTCGTCGTAAATACATCGATTACAAGAAGTCCGGCGAAGACGGCAGTAAGAATCGTAAGAATTGAGCAGTAGATGTTCACTTCTGTTTTGTTTTGCGGGAGAAAATAAAATATTTCTTAGTGAAGATACCGACCCCTCAGCCGGATCTCCTCGACTCTTTCAAAGACATCCTTTGACTCTTCGAAAGTCTCCGCATACCCCTCGCAGAAGGCCTTCCTCAGATCGGAGTGATCCGGGGCCGTGCTTTCGAGAGTCTGGAAGAAGACATGGAGATCGACTCCCCGCGACTCGATCTCCGATGAGATATATGAAAGCCCGAAGTCGATCAGGACGCATCTTCCGTCCCGGACGATGAAGTTCGAAGTAGTGAGATCGCCATGGATGATTCCTGCAGTATGAAGCCTTCCGACGATCCGGCCTGCGTCATGGACGTGATCCCGGGTCAGGTCGAGCTTGAGCATCGGTCCGTCGATCCTTTCCATGACTATCGAATCGGCGGTGACATCCCTTATCAGCGGTGTAGGGACGCCGTATCTTCTCGCCTGCGATATCAGCCTCGCTTCTGCCCTCGTTCTTTCTGCGATCAGCCGGGCGTCAAGCGAAGGGTTCCGGTATTTCTTGGAGAGACGCCGTTTGACTACATCTCCCCCGGACTCTGTCACAACAGCTTCCGCCCCCCTCGCCTGCCCGTTTTCGAGGAGGTTGGCCTTTGCGTAAGGGAGGTCGCCCGTGTCATTCCGCCATTTCACGACAACATCGTCCGAACGATAGCCGGGATTCACAGCCGATTCGGGAATAGTTACGGTCTGACCTGCTTCGAGCATGATCTTTCCCGTAAGAGCGATCATCGCACCGTTGTCTCCGATGAACTTCCTTTCGGGAACGAAGAACTCCGCTCCACGCTCCTCGCACATGCACCTGAGCATCTCCTGCAGGCGGGAGTTCGCACCAACTCCACCGACAAGAAGAACCTCGTCCTTCCCTGCATGGGCGAGAGCCCTCTCCGTAACCTCGACGCACATCGCAAAAGCGGTCTCCTGGAACCCGGCGCAGATGTCCTCAAGAGGTGCGTTGCAGTCTTTTGCCGCCGACATCAGCCCCGAGAAAGCGAGATCCATCCCCTTGACCGTGTACGGGAGTTCAACCGGCTCGCCTTCGAGAGCGAGTTTTTCCACAAGAGGTCCGCCTGGATGGGGAAGATCCCTGCTCCTTGCGAACTTGTCTATCGCATTCCC
This sequence comes from Methanolacinia paynteri, assembly GCF_000784355.1. Classification (NCBI taxonomy): domain Archaea; kingdom Methanobacteriati; phylum Methanobacteriota; class Methanomicrobia; order Methanomicrobiales; family Methanomicrobiaceae; genus Methanolacinia; species Methanolacinia paynteri. The sequence continues at coordinate 113,584 of NZ_KN360925.1, forward strand.
TATCCCTATGTCCAGCGTTTCGCCGAATATCCTGTACCGGGACTTCAGGAACCCGAGAACCTGTGTATTCGCTCCGCTTGCGTATAGGACGATCGGATCATCGCACCCGCACTGCCACCTCCCGATCTCGACATGGGCGACGCAGTGGTTGACCCCGATGAGAGGAACATCGAGTGCAAGTGCAAGCGAACGGGCTGCAGTCCCGACCGTACGGAGGCATGGCCCGAGACCCGGCCCCTGCGAGAATGCAACACCCGAGATCTTCGATAAGTCCTGTCCTTCGATTGCAGCCGATATAACCTCCTTCATCACAGATGCATGATGCTGGGCAGCCTCGCGCGGGTGAATTCCTCCATGCGGCGGGCTATACGGTTTTGAAAAGAGAGATACTAGATCATCTCCGAAAATAGCGGCACTGAGGTTCCACGCTGTTCCCTCAATCCCCAGGATTTGCCCGTTTTCAGGCATTTATCTCATTTATTTGTTAAATTCAGTATATCCGCACTTGCCGCAGGAGACACGATCCTTGTGCTCCGCCATAAAGACACCCGGTCCGCAGCGCGGGCAGTGCTTCTTTTCTGTAACGGCCTTGTCGTCTTCGACTTTGTAGTAGGTATAACGCTTTACTCCCATCGTCCGCTCCTCCGTTACTTACTCTTCAGCTCCTTCTTCGGCTGCCTCAGCGGCTTCCGCAGTGAAGGTGCTGTTCTCAATTACGTGATTAAGCTCTGTCGATTTCAGTACTTCGGCATCCTGATATACGCGTGCCTGCCCTGCAATCTCCTGCTTTCCAAACTCTGTTTTCATCGAACCGAGGACACAGAGCTCTGGGCTTACATTGCGAAGTGCGCAGAGCTTCCCGAGAATCTCTTTCCTTGAAGGTGTCGCGCCGTCGTATGTAAGGACAAAGTCGAGCTCAGTGCGGTTGAGAAGTTTGTTTTCTTCTTCTTTTATAAACTCAAAGTCCATCGATATCCCTCAAATATTGTCCGCGTATTTATTTAAAACATAGCCAAATGGATTGACCACGGTGAAGAGATCTCCAGGAAAGAAAATCCATCATCAGGGATAAAACAGAACCCTGGAGACCAATGACCAATTGCAGGAAATATTTATCTAAACCAATATAATTTAAGAGATCTTATAAATATCCTGAAGCCGACATGGGGATGAGGCGATGCGAAGATGTACGCAAAACTAAACGATGAAAAGATCAAAAAGATCAAAGACCTCGAATCCGATCTCGGCGTCTATCTTCTTGCAGAACAGAGATTCAAGGATCTCTCCGCTGCGGACCTGAAAACACTTCAGGACATGGAGAAGAAGATGGGTGCAGTACTCGTAGCCTACGAGGCCTGAAACTTTTCTTTTTTTTATAATACACAGTCCAAATCCACTTGACATTACAACTTA